>NZ_DFMB01000049.1:35222-42115 GCF_002375325.1 Marinobacter sp. UBA3604 | reverse complement strand
CCGGTCGACACGGGTGATTTCCGATTGATGAGCAGGCGGGCAGTTGATGCCCTTCTCCGGTTAGGAGAGCGCAACCGCTACATGAAGGGACTCTTTGCCTGGGTTGGTATGCCAACGACGATCATCGAATACGACCGGGCATTGAGAGTGGCTGGCGAGAGTAAGTGGGACTACCCGGGCCTGGTCGGCCTGGCCCTTGAAGGCCTGACTTCCTTCTCAGTGTCACCTCTCAGATGGGCAACGCTTGTCGGCTTGCTGGCCGCCTCCGTTGGTGGATTGTTCGGTGTCTGGATTGTAGCGAAGGCAATAATGCTCGGCGATCCGACTGACGGCTACCCATCGTTAATCGCCCTCATCAGTTTTCTGGGCGGCATACAACTGGTGAGCGTTGGTATCGTTGGTGAGTATGTGGGCAAAACCTACATCGAATCGAAACAGCGACCACTGTATCTGACCGAAGAAGTGGTCGAGAACAAAGAGGTATCAAGCCGAGACCATATCAGCAACTTCAGAGGCGTCAAGAATGCTAAAGCGATTTGAGCCCTGGTTCTGGGTACTGGCTGCCGTATTGTTCAGTCGCTTTATCGGAATGACGCTGTTTCCCTTCGTGGATACAACGGAGCCCCGATACGCTGAAATCGCTCGTTTAATGGCTGAAACCGGGGACTGGATAACGCCCTGGTTTGAACCCGGCGTTCCGTTCTGGGGGAAGCCTCCCCTGTCATTCTGGGCTCAAGCGGCCTCTCTAAAGATATTTGGACTGTCTGAATTCTCATTGCGGCTACCGGCATGGTTCGCCACGATTGGAATCGTATGGCTGACGTGGTGCCTCGCAAATCATGCGCGAGGTGCTGCGGTCGCTCGGTGGTCTACTCTTGTGCTTTCCACGATGGCACTCACTTATATCAGTGCTGGCGCAGTCATGACGGATACATTCCTGGTTTTTGGAACGACCCTCTCTCTGGTGAGCATGTGGTTCGTGCTTTCGGGCCGGTCTGACTGTTGGCGCTGGTGGTTTTTCGTGGGCCTGGCTATCGGCTTGTTGTCAAAGGGACCGTTGGCTGTTGTATTGACCGTTACCCCCCTGGTGCTATGGGCTGCTATTTTCAGGCAGCAGTTACAACCGTTAAAAAAATTACCCTGGCTTCTTGGCTCACTTCTGACACTGGCGATTGCCGTGCCATGGTACGTGCTCGCTGAATTGAAAACGCCAGGGTTCCTCAACTATTTCATCATTGGCGAACACTTTAGCCGGTTTCTGGACCCCGGGTGGGCCGGCGATTTGTACGGTAGTGCCCATGACCGGCCCAAGGGCATGATCTGGATATTCTGGCTTTGGGCTTCATTCCCCTGGGGTATCATTGGCTTGGTTGGCTTTGGCCTTGCGGCGGCGCGAGGCAAAACAAAGGATATATTCACTGGTGCTGTTCAAGACGCCTCAACGCTGTATCTGTTGTTTTGTGCGATAACGCCAATGCTGTTCTTCACCCTGGCAGGCAACACGCTTTGGACGTACATACTTCCTTCTCTTCCGTTCTCGGCCATTCTGATTGCCGGATGGGTGTCGAAGCTCGATCTAGGTGCCTGGTCCAGAGTCAGGTCGGGGGCTGTATTGCTTGTGCCCGTTCTCATTACCCTTGTTGTGTTCATCAGTGTGAGCGGAGTCATTCCACTAAAAACCGAGAAACAATTGATAAGCCGGTATGAGAGCATCCATCAAGCGGGGGACAGTCCGATCTTCTACATTGGTGAGATGCCATTTTCGGCACGTTTTTATTCGTTGGGCGACGCTGTGGAAATCATCTCCACAGAATTCAACAGTCTGCTGGAAGCTGACGGGTACGCCAGGGTCTTTGCAGTAATTCCAAACCATGTGGTCGATGAGGTTCTTGGTCCGCGGGCCACTGACGCTCAGAAGTTGGGGGAGAACGAACGGTACCAGCTATTCTCGATCGATCTTCCGCCAACAGACAGCCAGAATGACCCCGTTGATTCTGAATTAAACTCGAAGAATGATTAATGACGCAGCTGATTACTGCTAAAACTGAGTCTTTGAAGGCCGGATTTTCAAGATGGCTGGCCTTTTGGCAGTGATCTAGTCTGGAAATGGCAGTAAAATCAGAATCCTGGCTCCTCCGTTTTTCGAGGATCCGATTTCCAGGTGTCCGAGGTTGTCTTCGACAATCTCGGACACGATGGACAATCCGAGTCCAAATCCGGCGACCGTTTCATCCAGCCTGGTGCCCCTGTCCATGACAGTGGCTGCCGCCTCGGGAGAAATTCCGGGGCCATCGTCCGTTACTTCTATGGAGAGTCCTGATGACGTGCGGACGATTGTAACGTCGACGGTTGTCTGGCACCACTTCCCACCATTTTCGAGTAAATTGCCAAGCAGCTCTGAAAGATCCTGCCGCTCCATAGGCCAATTGAAGTTTTCGGGTAAGGTGGTGTGGAGGCGGAAAACCGTATCAGGGAATATTTTTTCCATGACGGTGATGACACTTGCCGTGATTTCAACCGGCATGCACGTTCGTCCCATCTGTCTGCCTGATATGTCTGCCTTGCTCATCCTGTAGTTCAGGGATTTGTCAAGCTCCCGCAAGTTAGAGGTCATAAACACAATATCCTCCCGGGACGGAGGCAAGGTGTCGATGTCCGACAAAATGGCAAGATTGGCAGAGATAGAGGTTTTGACCAGGTGAGAGAGATCAGAATTCAGGCGGCGGTGGCGGTCCAGACGACGGTTTGACAGCTCAAGCAAATCATTGAGCTGGCGGATCAGCGGACGAAACTCTTCCGGTACGTGAGGGTTCAGGCGACTTTGTTTCCCGGATTGGAGCCGTCTCAGGTCCTCTTTTATCTTACTGATGGGCTTTAACGTCAGATGTGTAGTGGTTCCAATCAGGGCCAGCAGTATCGCGAGAAGAACGGCCGAGGCGCCGAGCAATGTCAGGTGGGCCTTCAGCGGTCGTTCAGAGAGCGCCCCCTCGGTTTCAAGAACGCTGATTGAGGCCAGTTTTTCACTGGCGGAGAAAATGCGTTTGAGCCCGAAAAGCGTGTTCGCACCCTGCGCTATGTGGATGAAACCCTCGGGCTTCTCTGCAGCGCCCTGCAGTTGGCTCTGGTCAAAGTTCGGGCTCGCCAGGACGCTTCCGCTAGCCGTTTCGATGACGATGGCATGCCCCAGAAGCATTTCAAACTGATTGATCATGTTGCTGAGGTCGTCGGTTGTGGGGGATTCAGCCTCAATGATTGCCTGAAAGTTTCCCAGCTCTTTGTTCAGGTGTTGCTTCCTGGACTCGTCCGATAGTTGCTTTATCACGTAGGTGTGTGAAAAGAATATCAGAGTAAAATATACGAGGCTGAAAACAGCACCATACTGAATGGCTGTTCTGCGGATACTTTTCGGAGCAGACATATTTTAACCTGGTTGGTTCACTCGGGCGTTCAGCGGTTAGGATCTTTTTCGAAGTAGTAGCCCTGGCCACGCAATGTTTTTATTTTATTGACCCCTATTATTTTTCTAAGCCGGGTTATGTAAACCTGAACGACATTTCTGGTGGGGCATCTTTCTATGTTGTAGAGGGATTCAACCAGTTCGTCCTGGGAAAACACTCGGTCCGGTGAACGGAGGAAACACTGTAAAAGGCGGAATTCCGTAGCTGTCAGTCTGAACTCTTTCTGGTCGGGCGTGGTAAACGTTCGGTAGGTGGCGTTGAGACTGAATCCGTCAACACTGATCTGGTCTGTCGTTCTGCCGTCCTTTCTTCGGATAATCGCACTGAGCCGGGCTTTCAGTTCATCAAACTCAAACGGTTTGGGAAGGTAATCATCAGCTCCCGCATTCAACCCTTCTACTCTCTCAGTCCAGTTGGAGCGTGCGGTCAGAATAAGGATGGCCTCTTTTTTCCCGTTTTTTCTCCATCTTTGCATTAAAGAAAGTCCATTTTCATCGGGCAGTCCGATATCGAGAATAACGGCCTGGTAGGAGCTTGTTTCAATCAACGAGTCCGCTTCTTTGCCGGTTTTGGCGATATCTACTGTGTAGTGCGCCTGCGCAAGCCAGTCCGATATTTTTTTGGCAAGTACAGCATTGTCTTCAACAATCAGAATTTTCATTTGTAAGCGCCGTTTTTCGTGGTGGGAAAGTTTCGCTCGTCCGCTATGGATTGTAACAGTAACGAAGGAATCAGGATCTGAAAAGCCGGTTATTAGCGTTGTCCAGGTTGGCTCTTCCGAGGTTGGCGACGCTGCGGTCCAGATCATCAATGGCGCGAAGTTCTCAGGCGAAGTGGCGCCTGAGTGTGAAAAAGGGATTATCGGAGTGCCCCAAAAATCCGGCTCCCGAGGAGTGGAAGCCGGATTTTCAGCAACCTCCGTTCACTCATCAGAAATTGACACTTACCCCCAGTGAGGCAGTGCGAGGCAGGTTTGCCATGGCACCATCAGGCAAGCGTGAAACAATTTGCTGCTCATCGAACAGGTTGTCCACTTTCAGGAAGACATCGGCACTGGCGTTCAGTGCGTAGCGGCTGATGAAATCGACCAGGAACAGGGACTCGGTCTCGTCCAGTTTCGTAGTGGTGTTGTTGCATCCAGCGCTGACGCACATCTCGTCGACGTAGGTGACCACAAGGTAATTGTCCCAGCCACTCGGATGTTCCATGCCTGTGCGGAAGCTCATCTGGTTTTCGGGTACGTCCTTGAGCTGCTCACCTTTTGTCAGGCCCGAGGCAGCATTGTCCTTGCTGATTTCCGCCTGGGTATAGGTGTAGGTAAGGCTGACCGGAAGGTAGAGGTTGCCCGCTTGGGTGCCGGTCTGGAGCTGGAATTCCGCACCGGCAATTTCAGCCTCGCCGGTTACGAAACTGCCAGAAGTGGCGCCATTGCTGCACGGCGAGCCCACGGAACAGTTTTCAGCCTTGTTGGAGAAGTCGCTGTAGAAGCCGATCATTTCCGCGAAGAACGCACCGCCAAAGTACCGGACGCCGGCTTCCCAGTTCTTGCTGGTTTCCGGTTCCTCGTTGGCCCTGGCACCACCCCCGAGAGGGGAGAAACCCCGGTGCACGCCACCCAGAACCTGCCAGCTTTGGGACAGGTCATAGGTAAAGGAAGCTCCGGGCAGGAGTTCAGCGCTGTCATTGGCGCGGGTGCTGTCGACAGTTGTGCGGCCGGAATCCGCGTATTGGGTGCGACCGGTTTTCACGTCCTCGTAGCGCAGGGCGAGGTTGATGCTGAGCTTGTCCGTCGCCTGCCAGGTGTCGAGTGCCCAGAAACTCAGGGCTTCGCCGGTCTCGAAGCGGTTATTGCTGCCCGTTGGGGCCACGCTGTTCTGGAATACCAGGGAGCCATTGACCTGGTCGTAAACATCCACCGGCTGGAAGCGATCCATTTCATCTTCGTGGGCGCGGGCGCCGAAGTCGAATTCGTGGTTGCCAATGTTTACATCGAAGTTTGTCTGCACGCCCTGGGAGACGTATTCCCTGGCGTTGTTCTTGTAATTGAGGCCGCTGGTGTCAACGGTACCGTCGAGAATGCCCTGGGCATTGGCGTCTCCGGCGTTTGCCGCGTCGATGATGTTTCCGCCGCCACTGAGCTTGAACCAGTTCCGCTTGAAGTCGTTGCGGTAGAGGGTCGTGGTGCTGCTCACGGTGTCGTTCCACTCGAACTGGTGGGTCAGGCTGATACCGGAGTGGGTATTGTTCATCTGGTCGATGCTGGACAACCCGTAACGCCGGTTCGGATCCTGGCTGAAGTCCGCATCGGTCAGGCCGAGGTAACTGGAGTTGGAGGTTTCCTCGGAGTATTGCAGCTTGGCGGTCACGCTCTGGCGATCTCCCTGCCAGCGCAGCTTACCGACATAATCACTGATGTCGAAGCCACTGTTGCGGTTGCTTCGGTCAATGTCCTTGAAGCCTTGCGCTGAGCGCTGGACCGTTTCAAACAGGTAACCCCAGTCACCGTTCGTGTCGCCATAGGTTGCATGAACGTCGGTGGATCCGCGGTCGTTGGTGACGGCTTCGACGTAGCCCTTTTGCTTGTCGGGAATGGGTGCGGAGATCAGGTTGATCACACCGCCGGTGGTTTGCGGGCCATAGCGCAGGAGCGGGGCACCCTTGAGTACTTCCAGCGAGGACATGCGCTTCAGCGTCGGGAAATAATAGGCGGCCGGATTGGAGTAGGGCGCCGGCGCGATCAGAACGCCATCTTCCATCAGTGTGACATTGCTGCTGCGCTCGGCGGTGGCACCGCGAATGCCAATGTTAGGGCGCAGGCCCTGACCTTCCTCTTCCCGTACATACACGCCCGGGACGGTTTTCAATACCTGGCTGATGTCGGCCTCAACCTCGGTTTTCAACTGCTGATCGCCAACCACATAGCCTGACCCCGGCAGAGTTTGGGCTGCAGACGCATCGCCAATGATTTCCATAGGTTCAAGCATCTGGGGCTGGTCATCGCCGGCGGCCCAGCTCATGCCCGGGGCAAGGCTGATCGCTACTGCCAGTGACAGTCGGGAAGGTTTAAACATGTGTTTCTCCGGAATTATTCGTATTTGAAATTCTAAATAGAAACGCGTTCCATTTGCAGATACGAATTTAAGGACTTTTAATAATCAAGTCAATAACCAATGTTAATGATAATGAGAGAGTGTCACCAGGCTGAAAAGGTTGAATTTCTCTCAAACGGGCAATTCGGAGGTCGGAGCGGGTTGGGCGGAGGGTGAGGGTATCAACTGGCCCGCAATCCGGGGCCAGCTTTTCTGAAGGCCAAACAAGCCGCCGGTGGTCTGCTCGCAATGTCGGTGATCATGGTAACCCGGTTCGATCCCTTACTCCGTCCACAATCTTGCCCGGAAAGAGCTTTGCCGCCAGAGCAGCGCAACCCAGAGCGCA
>NZ_DFMB01000049.1:33892-35041 GCF_002375325.1 Marinobacter sp. UBA3604 | reverse complement strand
GTGAGGATAACGGAGAGAATTCCCACCGCCAGTAACGCCCTGTACGGCTGATACTGGTGCAACTGTCCCAGTAGGGTATGCACCAGGATATGTAGCCTTCGAAGACAGCAATGACAAACGTATCATGAATGGTGAGCAGCAGGCTTAACGCCGCTGCTAATGCTAACCACCACAAAGGAATGCTGCGGCGCCGGATTGCCCTATTCATCCCGCCCCCGACAACTCAGACCTCCCCCAACTGTCAACAACAGTGAACATTGACCGCATTGGGGGCGCGGCGCTTTACGGACTTTTAGTACTGTTGCTGACACAATATTAAAGGCAACCGCCGCTATCAGCCATGAATTATTACAGGTCCGCAGTCTTGTGTCGTTTAACTCATGCAATACACGCCCATCAATCTCTAATGCGTATAATAATGATTTATATTTAATTTACCTCAAAGGATTTGCACATGACGTCAATGACTCGTCCGCGACCTCTGGCCCTGTCAATCACCCTGCTTTTGATGGCCGGATGCAGCGGCAATCAGGACGCTGCCAACGCACAACACAGCAGAGAGCCAACGGCAGATAAGGCGCCCGCATCCACGCCGACCAAAACTGACGTTGTTAGCCATTATGCAGATCTGGCGCACGCCACGTTCCAGGATGCGGTGACAACGGCCGAGGTTCTTGGCGAGGTAGTGGACGCAAGATTGTGGCCAGTTTGCTAATGGCGGCGACCCCGAAGTCAGCGACAAAGTGGCAGGCTTTATCACCTTCTACGCCAGCAGCCTTGCAGTTCCCGCCCGTCGCGCCATGGAAAACCCGGAAGTGCAGCAAGGCGCCAGACTCGTTAGCAACACGGGGTGTGCCGCCTGCCACACACCAAAGCACACGACCGGTCTGGTCGCTGACCGGCCAGACCTCAGCGACCAGACGATCTGGCCCAGCCATTTTGTGGCACGGGGGCGAAGCCGAGATATCCAGGGAACAGTTCAAGGCACGATTCAGGACTGAACGTGCGGTGCTGATTGCCTTCCTGAAAGTGCCTGAAGAGGCTCCCGGTTGCACTAAAGTCTAATGTTAATTGACTTCTCAGTCGTCGGGCTTGTGCTACGATCAGTGTGGTCAATATTGTTGCTGTGCCCAGTGCTGACGCAAGACC
>NZ_DFMB01000049.1:33054-33692 GCF_002375325.1 Marinobacter sp. UBA3604 | reverse complement strand
CTAATGACAAATAAAAAAGCGGCACTGAGTTCAGCGCTCGCACTGGTGATGGCGGGGTTATCTTCGCCGGGTCACGCCATGGAATTCAAGGTGTCCGGCCAGCTGGATCGTGCGTTCACAGTCGCGGATAACGGGAATGAGACCGATTACGCGAGTGTCGACAACATCGGTTCCAACTCACGTTTCCGGTTCACTGGCAATGAGAAGATGGCCAACGGCATGAACGTCGGTTTTATCTATGAAATGTCAGTTGTTCAGTTCGGATCCACGGAGTTCGATATCGGCAAAAATTCCGGGGGGGGTGACGTTGACCTGGATACCCGGAAAATTGACATCTATCTCGAGGGTGACTTTGGTAAGGTGAGCTTCGGCAAAGGCGATGGTGCTGGCTACTACGCCAACATGATGGATTACTCCGGAACGCTCTACTACGGTGGCGGTGCCTGGTATACCCTTTATTCTTCCGGCATCAGTTTTGTCGATGATAACGGCAACCAACTTTACAGAATTGGTGCAACCAACAGCGTCTTCAATGCCGTTGGTCGACAAGAGCGTATCCGCTACGACAGCCCGTCGATCGGCGGTCTGGTGCTGTCGACCAGTCTCGACAACGGCAATGCCTATGAACTGGCGGCCCG
>NZ_DFMB01000049.1:0-32818 GCF_002375325.1 Marinobacter sp. UBA3604 | reverse complement strand
GTGCTTCGGCGTCTTTGTTGCTGGACGGTGGCCTGAACTTTACCGTCTCCTACGGTAATGATGAAACCGACGCAATAGCCAATGCGGGGCAGGCTAATCAAGAAGGCTTTGATGCGACCAACCTATTCGGTCAGGTAGGCTACTTGACTGGCGCTCATCACTTTGCAGTCAACTATGGCGAGACCAAAGATCTGATTGTTGAGGGAACCAAGGGAAGCCAGATTGGTCTGGCATACGTGTACGACTGGTCGAGCGCGGTCCGCTTGTTCTCCTCGTATCACCTGTATTCGCTTGACCTGCCTTCGTCGGTCAAGACCGCTGAAGGATGGGGCGATGCCAACGATATCAGCCAGCTCTATGCCGGTGTCCGGGTCGCCTTTTAACCAACGGGTCTGACCTGAATAACGGACAGGAATAAAATATGCACAAACTGCGGTTATGGATAATTCCCGTGCTGGTAGTGGCTCTGTCGGGCTGCGGACTTAATGTGGTCCGACCCGCTGACACGACGCCGATGCCGGGAGAAGACCGCCTGCCTGATGGACCAGGCCTGTTTGCCAGCAGTCCCGATGACAGCGCCCGGGAGGGATATTCTATCCTGCCGGGTCGTTGCTCAGATTGTGCGACCAGTCAACGCGCCGGAGGAAAGGCGGCCCCGGACTCTGACACCTACAGAAGCTTCGAAGCCTTCAGGCGGATGGACCCAGACTCACAAGAATACAGGGAATTTCAGAAATGGCTGGAATGGAAACAGTTTCGCCAGTGGAAATCCCGGCAGCAATGAGGCTCGGGGGTGAAAAACTCTACCGTGCCCCGTGCCGACTGTTATGATGTGATGAAGCCCCGCTCAACTTTCCTTTCTCTGGCAGATGCTTGTCACTTTTCTGCCATCTCTGCTATCAGCACTTGCCGCTGGGTTAGCTTGGTCGACGATACCTACAAAAAATCTCAAATCAGAGACGTCGGAGGAATAATGAAAACAATACCAAAGTGCATTGGTTAGGGATGCCTGGGAGCGCTGATCGCTGTAAACGGCGTACCCGCGGCCATGGCTGTTGAGGTTACCACAGCATCGGGAGTGAAACTGGACATAATCACCCAGGGCAAGTTTCAGCCCACATACTTCGGAAACTTCGATCTGGACAGCAGCAAAGAAGACGCTGCCACCGGCGAGACTTCGTTCGGTAGCTACGATGTTTACTGGATGCCAATTAACGATGGGTTGATTTCAAACTCTACCGACCCGAGCCGGCCGACTGCGAACGTGGCAAACGGGGAACCCGACAGGGACGTTTACGCATCGAAATTTGATACTGACCTTGGCAACGACAGCCGGGTTTCCCCATCCTGACCTATAGCGATAACCAACAGCAGACCGCGCAGGCGACCTATTTCGGTGTCGAGTACATTGGAAACATTGGAGTTATGAACGTCCGGGCCCTGGACGGAGCCGGTTATGGTGCGATCTCCAACGCCGGTACCGGTAACAACCCGGGGCAGATCATGCTTTCGGTCGGAAGCTCCGGCAACCTTGCGTCAATCTCGCCATCTCCATGAAATCCGCTGACTCCCGGAAATACCTGTTTTCAACACTGGTTGATAAGGCCGGAGAGGTCGAGCGGGTTGCTGATACGAAGCCCGCGTTCGATACTGCTACATCCCCGCGAAGGATTCTGCCTCTGCCATCGGGTTTCAATCCGTAGAGGGTGTCGTCCTTGCCTACATCAGCGCAGGACAACCCCGGCCGGCTGGTTTTTCTCTTCGATGCAAAACTGGTGCTGGGCTCAGTCACCTCTGAAAGCATAAAGCTGATTGATGAGCTGCAGTCCGACATCAAGGGCTCAAAAGCGATTTACCTTACAGTTGGCCAGTCTTGGTATAAATTACATGGACGGCGAAGACGCGAATAACAATGGCGGCGACGAACTTCGCGGAAGAGTCCAGTATGTCTTTTGATGGTTAACCAGAGGCGACGGCAGAACACTCTGCCCCTTTTTTTGTGCGCCCGGCAGGGGCGCACTCCTGGAGGTGCAAGTCCTCCCGTAAGCTGGCCACAGCGAACGAAGTGAAGCGCAACTGCGGAAGGGCGAGCAACTGTTGAGAGGAAGCGTGGAGCGTAAACCGTGAGCCGATGAACAAGAATCGGATATGAGGCACTGCCGAGCAGGGCGAGCGGGCCAGAAGCCGCGAAGCTCTTGTGGCCAAGGCGATGCGGCGTAAATCCGGCGGTTGTGCGGTGAAGGAGTGTGTTCTTACCCGGGGATATCTCGCCTTATGCCTGAAAGGGCAACGTGGCAACACGGAGCGGAAAGGTGAAGCCTTGCCAGATGTGACCAGCGATGAAACAGGACTCCCGCGACGAGAATCGGAGGGCGCAGGGCGAGGCCTGCTTGAGCAGGTATTCGCACGAGAGAATATGCAACGGGCATGGAAGCGCGTGAAGGCCAACAAGGGAGCGGCGGGTAGGCATCCCGAAACCGGACGGAAGTGAACGGGAACTGCTGCGCCTTGGCGCGAGTCCCTGGGTTGTGGAATCCGTGGCGGCCCTGAGCCGTCGCTGGTGGCATAACAGTCGGTCTGCCATTCACAACGTGCTGACGATTGCCTACTTTGATCGGTTGGGCGTGCCGCGTCTCTCGTGATACCTCAACGTCGCGAACCGCCCGGTGCGGACCCGCTTGCCGGGTGGTGTGGGAGGGGCGGAGCCTAGTGGCTCCCCCCTATCCCGATTGGGGCTTTATGGTGTTAAAACCACCACCGGACGCCTGCCACGAAGCTGGAGGACTCGACGTCTTCTCCCTCGCGCTCACGAAGGTCCTTTGTATTGCCGAGAAAGCGGGTGTAAGAAACACCCACGTAGGGTGCAAACTCCCTCGAAAAGTGGTATCTCAGGCGGAGCCCCAGGCCCACATTGTTGATGCCACTACCGACGCCCCATTCCTCGACATCGCTGAAGGCGACGAGCGTTTCGCCGCGGCCCTGCAAAATGAGCCTTTGGGTCAGCAGCCAGTCGTACTCGGCTTCAAGATCGTATGACACGTCACCGTCGTCGGTGACTCGGAGATTTGTGTCTACCTCAAACCAGTAGGGGGCAAGTCCCTGCAATCCAACAATGGCCGAATAGCGCTCCTTATTAGGGCTTGGGCCAAATGTGGTCTGGGCCCCCAATCCTGTCTGTATGTCCCAGAAGCGAGCGAAGCGATAGCTGTACTGCACATCAAAGTTTTCGATGTCGCCGCTTTCGCTGGATAGATCGGTCTCACCTTCCGTTTCGACCCAGAGCCGATTGCGATCTTTGCCAATCCATCCCTGGGCATCCCACAGGGCCATTTCGTTGTTGCCGTCACGCTGGTATTCCAGCCGGTCAAACAGAACCTGGCCAAACACCTGGTTGTCATGTATTGGCAGTGTCCAGTCCGGTTCGGCCTGAACGCCAGTACCAGCGGCGCCGGCTCCCGAGGCAATCGTGAGGGCTGAGGCGCCCACAATCCACTTGATGCGATTCATCATAATGCTCATCCCCTATCCCGTTAAACGACCGACACGACACGAAACATGCCTGCGTCCATGTGGTACAGCAGGTGGCAATGGAAAGCCCAGTCACCCGGTGCATCCGCCGTAATCAGCGCGGATACACGCTCGCCGGGTTTTACGGAAATCGTGTGTTTGCGTGGACGATACTCACCCGCACCGGTTTCCAGTTCCATCCACATGCCATGCAGGTGAATGGGGTGATCCATCATTGAGTCGTTGACGAGGATCAATCGCAGGCGCTCGCCATGGTAGAACTTGACCGGGCCATCGACTTCAGAGAACTTTTTGCCGTCGAACGACCACATGTAACGTTCCATATTGCCGGTAAGGTGCAGTTCCACTTCGCGTTCGGCCGGGCGCTTGTCAGGCCAGCCATCAATGCTCTGCAGCTGGGAATAAGTCAGCACCCGATGATTGGCTGTTTCAAAGCCCACACCGGGGTCATCCAGGCGTGACTGCGGGCTGGAAGCCACCATGGCCGCCCCGGGACCGTGATTGTCAGGGCCATGGGATATCGGCCGACCCGCCGTCGGGACCTCATTCATCGTTGCTTTGTCCGAGCTCATCTTGTTCATTCCCGATTCGGCGCCATCCATCATCATTTTGCCATGGGCTTTGTCGTTGCTGCCCGACATCATCGCCATCTTGCCACCCATGTCCATGCCGCTGTCCATGTTCATATCGCCGTCCTTGCCCATGGCGCCCATGCTCATCGCGCCCATGCCCATGGCGGCCATACCGCGCTCGGTTCGCGGATACATGGGCGGCACTGGCGCCTCTATTCCCTTGCGGGTGGCCAACGTTCCGCGCACATACCCCGACCGATCCTGTGACTGGGCAAACACGGTATGGGCCGTGTCGGTTGGCTGTACGATCACGTCGTAGGTTTCCGCCACGCCAATGCGAAATTCATCCGTTTCTACGGGCTGCACTGGCTGGCCGTCAGCGGAAATAACCGTCATCGGGAGTCCCGGGATACGGACATCGAAGAAGGTCATCGCCGAGGCGTTGATGAATCTCAGGCGAATTTTCTCGCCGGGACGGAACAGCCCGGTCCAGTTGCCGGCGGACGGCGACCCGTTCATCAGGTAGGTATATTCAGAACCGGTTACATCCAGGATATCCCGGGGACTCATTCGCATTCTGCCCCACATGCCGGCTTTGCTCCACGCGGCATCCCAGCCCATGGTTTCGACATCCTTGAAGAAGTCGCCAACGGTGCGCTGGTTGTAGTTGTAGTAGCCCTCCGCCACTTTCAGATTGCGGAACACGTCGTCGGGAGAATCAAAGGTCCAGTCGGAGAGGACCACAACGTATTCGCGATCGTAGGCCACCGATTCCGGCTCGGCAGGATCAATGATAATCGGCCCATAATGGCCCAGCTGTTCCTGAAGGCCAGAGTGGCTGTGGTACCAGTAGGTGCCGTGCTGTTCGACCGGAAAACGGTACTCAAACGTTTCGCCGGGCATGATGCCGGGAAAGCTGACGCCAGGAACGCCGTCCATCTGGTACGGCAGAATCAGACCATGCCAGTGAATGGATGTTGCCTCCGGTAGCGTATTGGTGACACGCAAGATTGCCTCGCGCCCCTGTTTGAGGCGCACCAGAGGCGCTGGCAGAGTGCCGTTGATGGTGATGGGCTGTTCCGAGACTCTGCCCCCTATCTTGAGAGGTGTTCTCGCGACGGTCAGGTCGTAGATGTCAGCGCCATTACGCACGGTGTGGTGAGCGTTAGAGTTATCGAGTTTGCCTCTTGCAAACGCAGGCAAAAGGCTGTCGTAGCCGGCAAGAAAACCCATTGCAGCCGCGCTTTGGATAAGTCGCCTTCTGGACAGTCCCATACCCTGATTTTTCAAGCTCATGCTTTGCTCCTGTCTTTGCTGGCTTAACTGAAAAACGGAGAGCTCAAATCATTAGGTTAACAGTTCGTTCATTGGATCATATGCAAGCTCTTGCGTTTCACACCTAATGGTATGTTAGGCGAAGTTGCTGAAACGAAACTGAATACGCTTTTCAGCATTGATGTCGTCATTTGTAGTCTTGAATGAAAGCCGGCGTCTGTTTAGCGTAGCCCGATTGTTTAGCGACGATAGCACTTGCGTCCCAGTGTTCCACCAAGTGACAGTGAGTCTTGTATGCAGTAAACCGGCCGGGAAGGAATGGTGAGTGCAACGGATGTGCTCATGCCCTGAGTGGCGTATGATTAAATGTACCTTTTCATGTTTTGTTTGAGAGACACCGATGAACAGAGAACCTGTCAGCCGTGAGTTGTTCGATGAGGTAATGGTCCCCAACTATGCACCTGGGTCTGTGATTCCCGTCAAGGGTGAAGGCTCCCACGTATGGGATCAGGAGGGTAAGGAATACATCGACTTGGCGGGCGGCATTGCGGTGACCTGCCTCGGGCATAATCATCCCGGCCTTGTTGGTGCTTTGATGGAGCAGGCCGAAAAAATCTGGCACCTGTCTAATGTCATGACAAACGAGCCTGCCCTGCGGTTGGCCAAGACCCTGTGTGATCTGACCTTTGCCGAACGTGTGTTCTTTGCCAATTCCGGTGGCGAGGCCAACGAGGCCGCGTTCAAGCTGGCCCGGCGTTACGCCTGGGAACATTTCGGCCCGGAAAAGAATGAAATCATCTCCTTCAAGAGCTCGTTCCACGGCCGCACCCTGTTTACGGTCAGCGTCGGTGGCCAGCCCAAGTACCTTGAAGGTTTTGAGCCTGCGCCAGGCGGCATTCATCACGCCGATTTCAACGATCTGGAGTCGGTCCGGAAATTGATCTCCAAGGACAAGACCTGTGCAGTGGTAGTAGAGCCTATTCAGGGTGAAGGTGGCGTCATGCCCGGCGATCCGGAATTTCTTAAGGGCCTGCGCCAACTCTGTGACGAAAACGATGCCTTGTTGGTGTTCGACGAAGTCCAGTCCGGCGTTGGCCGCACCGGACACCTCTATGCCTACCAGATGTATGGTGTAACGCCGGACATCCTGTCCACGGCCAAGGGGCTTGGTGGTGGCTTCCCGGTGGCGGCGATGCTGACCACAGAAAAGGTGGCGAAAAGCCTGGGTATCGGTACCCATGGCAGCACTTATGGCGGGAACGCCCTGGCCTGTGCTGTTGCCCAACGGGTGATTGATACGGTGAGCCAGCCAGACATCCTCAAGGGCGTCGGGGCGCGTTCGGAGCGCCTGCGGAAGCGGATGATGGACATTGGTGAGCGCTATGGCATCTTCAGTGAGGTTCGTGGCTCTGGCTTGCTGCTCGGCTGTGTACTGACGGAAGAGTGGAAAGGCAAGGCGAAGGAATTTCTCAATGCCGGCCTGAACGAGGGCGTGATGGTGTTGATTGCCGGCCCGAATGTCGTGCGGCTTGCGCCGTCACTGATCATTCCAGAGCCTGATATTGATGAAGCGCTGGCCCGGTTTGAGGCTGGTGTGAAAAAGGTTTGTGGTAAGTAGCAGACGTTAACCCACGATATTAACCACAAGCATGAATACGGGAGCCGCCTATGTGGTTGGTACGTCCGGCTCAGCCGGGTGACCTGAACGACATACTCGACATTGCCGGGGGCCAGGGCCCTCGGATGTCATCCACCCTGCCCAAAAAACAGGACGCACTGTCCACCAAGATTGAACAATCCACTCGCTCCTTTGCCGGCACAAATAAACCCGACGAACCCAAGCGGTTCCTGTTCGTGCTGGAAGACACCCGTGCAGGTAAGGTGCAGGGCGTATCGGGTATCGATGCTCGGGCGGGTAATGGGCAGCCATTCTACAATTACCGTCAGGACGCACTTATCCATGCCTCCCATGAGCTGGGCGTTTCGCGCCGGGTGGAGGTTCTGTACCCATCCCATGCCCTGACCGACCACACGCTGTTGTGCTCCTTCGCGATCAGGTCGGAGCTGCGTGCTACTGACGCCTTCGAGCTGCTGTCCCGCGCCAGGATGCTGTTTATCGCCAGCCATCGCTCGCTGTTCACGGATAAGGTGGTTGTGGAAATCCAGGGTGTCCAGACGCAAGACGGCGAGGTGCCGTTCTGGGACAGTCTGGGGCGGCATTTCTTTAATATGGATTTTGAAACCGCGGACCAATACTCCGGGTTGTTGAGCAAGACGTTCATTGCGGAGCTGATGCCACCCAACCCGATCTACGTCACGCTGTTGAGTGACGCTGCCCGGGAGGCGCTTGGGCAACCCCACTCACAAACCCGTGCGACCTACGAACTGCTCCAGCGTGAAGGGTTCCGGGCTGGTTGCTATCTCGATATTTTCGATGCCGGGCCGGTACTCGAAGCCCGCACCGATGCGCTCAAGTCCGTTGTTACCAGCCATCCGAAAGTCCTGCACGCCGCGCATACCGACGACGGCGAAACCTGCCTGATATCCGGTGGTGAGGGCAGCGATTTCCGCAGCACGCTGACGCCCATCACCGAGAGCCTCAAGGACGAAGTGAAAGTGCCGCCGAAAACCTGGGAGAGTCTGGGCCGGAGCGCCGGTGACACGGTAAGGGTGACGCCACTATGAACAGGGCAACCACAGACAGGAGGCCGGAATGCTGGTAATCCGACCCTTGCAGGAGAATGATCTGGATGCCCTGTATGCCATGGCACAGGGCGCTGGAAAGGGATTAACAACGCTGCCCGCGGATAGGGCTCTGCTGGCACGGAAAATCGACCATGCCCGGGAGACCTTCAACCAGCGCTGCGCGCCAGAGGCCGGACTGTATCTGTTCGCGCTGGAGGATACGGAGCTCAAGCGGTGTGTGGGCATCAGTGGCATTCAGGCACGCGTGGGCCTGGATGAAGTGTTCTATAATTATCGGCTGAGTGTGACGGTGAATGCCTCCCGCGAGCTCGACGTGCATGTGCGCACCCCGACGCTGCACTTGTCCAATGACATGACCGGTACCACCGAGGTGTGCTCTCTGCTGCTTTCGAGCTCCCATCGGGGCGGTGGCACTGGCCTGTTGTTGTCCCGTTGCCGGTTCATGTTCCTGGACGACTTCCGCTCGCATTTCTCCGAGAAAGTCTTCGCTGAAATGCGGGGAGTGTCTGACAGCAACGGCCAGAGCCCGCTGTGGGATGCTCTTGGGAGCAAGTTTTTTGACATGGAATTTAGTGAGGCGGACATGTTGTCGGGCCTTGGCAATAAATCGTTCATTGCTGAACTGATGCCCAAATACCCCATCTACCTGCCGATGTTACCGGACGCTGCACGGGCCGTGATTGGTCGCGTGCATGAAAACACCGCGCCGGCGCTGAAAATGCTGCAGGCGGAAGGCTTCAACTTCAATGGCATGGTGGACATCTTCGATGGTGGCCCGGCGGTTGAGGCTTTTATTCACAGTATTCGTACCGTGCGCGAAGGTATAAACCGCCACGTTATGATCCGCAAGAAACCGCTGGTGACGGATGTCCCGGCGGAGCAACAGGTAATGATATCCAACCGCTCGTTCCGGGACTTTCGGGTAACCACCATACCGGCCGAGTGCATAGGACTCGATACTGTCAGTATTCCGGCCGATGTGGCCGAGGCGCTGGAAGTTGAATCCGGAGACCTCGTGCGGCTGGCCCCTTTGAAAGATACCGGAAGGAGGTAATGACAATGGCAAACCTGACAGGTCAACTCTTTATTGATGGACTCTGGCTGGAAGGCCATGGCGACTTTTTCGAATCCCTCCAGCCGGTCACCGGAGAGACGGTCTGGGATGGCGTCAGCGCCAGCATCGAAGACGTGGACGCCGCCGTGCGCGAAGCCCGCTCAGCGTTTGTCCACTGGCGCAAGCGTCCGTTCAGTGAGCGCCAGGCCCTGGTGGAAAAATTTGGCACGCTGTTGGAGGAACACAAGGAAGAACTTGCGCACCAGATCGGCTCGGAAACCGGAAAGCCCCTGTGGGAATCCCGCACCGAAGTGGCAGCGATGATAGGCAAGATCGGAATCTCCGTTGCCGCCTATCACGACCGCACCGGCCACTCCGAATCCGACGTTGCTGGCGGCCATGCTGTATTACGGCATCGCCCCCATGGCGTGGTGGCGGTGTTCGGCCCCTATAATTTTCCCGGGCATCTGCCCAACGGGCATATCGTGCCGGCGTTGCTGGCGGGCAACACCGTGGTGTTCAAACCCAGTGAACTGACCCCCGGTGTCGCCGAGCTGACCGTGAAACTTTGGGAAAAGGCCGGCCTTCCTTCCGGCGTCATCAATCTTGTGCAGGGGGCAATGCCGACCGGTAAATCCCTGTCGTCGCATCCGGGCGTTGATGGGCTGTTCTTCACCGGCAGTTCCACGGTAGGGCACCTGCTGCACAAGCAGTTTGGTGGTCAGCCCGAGAAGATCCTGGCGCTGGAGATGGGCGGCAACAATCCACTGATCGTCCAGAATGTGCATGACCTGGATGGCGCGGTGCATCACGCCCTCCAGTCCGCCTTCCTGTCGGCGGGTCAGCGTTGCACCTGCGCACGTCGTTTACTGGTACCAAAGGGTACCAAGGGCGACCAGTTCCTGGAGCGCTTTGTTGAAGTGGTCAGCCGCATCACCGTGGGCGATTTCGATGCGGAGCCGCAACCGTTCATGGGGGCGGTAATTTCGAAAGAAGCGGCCGACAAGCTGTTGGCGGCCCAGAACAGCCTGGTGACGAAGGGTGGGCAACTGCTACTGGAGATGCAGAGTCTGCGGGAAGGCACCGGCCTGTTGTCACCGGGCATTGTGGACGCAACCGGCCTGGACCTGGTGGATGAGGAATTCTTCGGCCCGTTGCTGACGGTATACCGCTACAAGAGCTTTGATGAGGCCCTGGAGCTTGCGAACAACACCCGCTATGGACTCTCGGCGGGCATCCTGACCGATGACCACAAACTCTACGAGCGACTGACGGACGAAGTGCGCGCGGGCATCGTCAACTGGAACCGGCCGTTGACGGGCGCCAGCAGTGCCGCGCCGTTCGGTGGTGTCGGGGCCAGTGGCAACCATCGCCCCAGTGCCTACTACGCTGCCGATTACTGTGCCTGGCCGATGGCCTCGCTGGAGGCGAAGAAGAGCGAAGTGCCGGACAGCCTGGCACCCGGGTTAAATTTCGACTGACGGAAGACGAGTCATGGCCAAGCATGCAGTAGAAGCCAATTTTGATGGCCTGGTAGGGCCTACCCATAACTATGCCGGGCTGTCATGGGGCAATGTGGCGTCCAAGTCCAACGTTCGCTCGATGTCCAATCCGAAGGAGGCCGCCCTGCAGGGGCTGGCGAAAATGAAGCGTCTGGCGGATCGCGGTTTTGTCCAGGGTGTTCTGCCACCCCATGAACGCCCGCATATTCCGACCTTGCGGGCATTGGGGTTTACCGGTTCGGACCGCGACGTTCTCAGCGCGGCCGCCAAACAGAGCCCGTCCATCCTGGCTGCTGCCTCGTCGGCGTCTACCATGTGGACGGCCAACGCCGCTACGGTGTCGCCGAGTGCGGATACCTCCGATCACCGCGTGCATTTTACGCCGGCAAACCTGAGCGCCAAGTTCCATCGCTCTATTGAGCATGTGGTCACCGGCCGGGCACTGAAATCCATCTTCGCGGACGACGCCTGGTTTGCCCACCATCCGGCGCTGCCGTCGGTCAGCCAGTTTGGTGATGAAGGCGCCGCCAACCACACCCGTCTGTGCGGCGGGTATGGTGAGCCGGGCGTTGAACTGTTCGTATACGGCCAGATCGCCTTCAACGAACAGGCTCCGGCCCCGAAGCTGTATCCCGCACGGCAAACCCTGGAAGCCTCCCAGGCTATCGCCCGCCTGCATGGCCTGAAAGACAGTCATGTGGTGTTTGCCCAGCAGAACCCGGCGGCAATTGATGCCGGAGTGTTTCATAACGACGTTATCGCCGTCGGTAATGGCAACGCTCTGTTCTACCATGAGCTGGCGTTTCTGGATGAAGAAACCGTGCTGGCTGATATCCGCTCGCGCCTGACAGGTGCAGAACTGGAAGCCGTGCGTGTCACCAGTGAGCAGGTGCCGCTGGAGGACGCTGTGGCCTCCTACCTGTTCAACAGTCAGTTGCTGAATACGCCCGATGGCATGATGCTGGCGGTGCCGGGTGAATGCCGTGAAATTGCGTCGGTCAGCCGCTATCTGGACGAGTTGGTGAACGACTCGGGGCCGATTACGTCGGTGGAGGTTTTCGACGTCAAACAGTCCATGCGCAACGGTGGCGGCCCGGCATGTTTGCGTTTGCGGGTGGTACTGAACGACGACGAACTCAAGGCCATGCACCACGGCGTATTGCTAACCGACTCCCTGTATGAACGCCTGACTACCTGGGTCGAGGCGCATTACCGGGAGGAGTTGTCGCAGGAGGATCTGGGCGACCCGATGCTGCTTGACGAAGTCCGTAAGGCTCTGGATGAGTTGACCGGGATTCTTGGGCTTGGGTCTATCTACGATTTTCAGCTCTAATCCGGTTATCGTCCTCTTTTCTCAGGACGAGATAGAGGACGTCAGCATCTCCATAGTATGACGGATCAGTGATTCCGCGGAAAAGTTGTTCTCCAGGCCACTCTCAGTCATTTCGCTCTGGCATAGCATGATGACGCCGTGGAGGGCACCGCGCAGATAAAGCGCAGTCTCGACAGGATCATGGATGCGGTCCCGGTTCATGGTGCCGTCTTCCAGTCCCAGGTGTATCGCACCGACCATCAGCTCCATGGTTTCCGCCTTGCAGCCAAACATCTCGCCTGCCAACTCATCATCGGCCTCTGCCATCGCCGTGGAGGCGGTTGTCAGTGCAGAGAAGTAATCCGGCTGCTCGCGATAAAAGTTGTAATAGGCCACCCCCATGGCGGAGATCTGAGCCAGCCCGGTATCAGCTGTCTGGCGGGCCTCCTCGAAGCGACGGCAGAGGCTGTGGCCGGCACGCAGCATGATGCCGCGCTGGATCGCCGCCTTATCCTTGAAATAGACGTACAACAATGCGCGACTAAGCGCCGCCGTGCGCGCAATGTCGTCCATCGATGTGCGTTCGTAACCCTTCTCCGAAAACACCAGCTCCGCAGCATCCAGGATGGCATCGTATCTGGCTTGCTTCTCTTTCTCTCTACGGGTTTTTAACGGCTCACTCATAGGGGATTCCGGATAATTGAGACTGCGCTCTCATGATACATGGTTAGAGATAAAATCCGATTATTGACAAATTGTCAAAGAATGACATTATGTCGGATAATGAACTTTTGTCCATCGGATGGATGATGAAAAACACCGTGACCATGGAAGAGAGGACTTCTCAATGAACATCGCCCGGCGCTCCGCCATCGTTTCCCTCCTGGCCGCTGCAAGCCTCCTTGTCAGCGCCTGTAAATCCAGTGAACCGGCGCCTGAACAGGGTGCTGCCCCGGTAACAGTGCGTGCTGCCGAGGTGACGGGCGGCCAGACGGAGGGCGTTTCGCTGCGCTTTTCCGGTATCGTCCGGGCGGCCCAGCGGGCAACGCTGACGTTCCAGGTGAGTGGCACCCTTCGAGAGCGCGCGGTTGAACTGGGGCAGACCGTCAAGACCGGTGACCTGCTGGCGCGGGTATATAACCCCGCACTGGAACCGGCGCGGGATTCCGCAGCCGCCCGGCTGGACGAACTCAGAACCCAATATGATCAGGCCAAACGGGAATGGGAACGCTCCCGCCAACTGCACGAGCGCGGGGTCGTTTCGGAGCAGGGGCTTGAACAACTGGCTTCCCGGCGGGACAGCCTGAAAGCCAGTATGGCAACGGCCGAAGCATCTCTTGCCGAGGCCACACGGTTACTGCGAGAGAGTGAACTGAGGGCGCCGTTCGACGGCCGGGTTGAAGCCTTGCTGGTGGAACGGGATGAGTTTGTGGCCTCCGGCCAGCCGGTGATGCGCCTGTCGTCCCCGGAGGGGCGCGAAGTGGAAGTGCGGGTACCGGCGTACATGCTCAACCATGTGTCGCTGTCGCAATTGCTGCCGGTCTGGTCGGTGCAGGATCGTAACCGTGCGCCAGTCACCGGCTCCATTGTGGAAATTGCCCAGCCCGGAGGTGTTCGCGGCGAGCTCCATCCGGTATTGGTCAGCCTGCCGGCAGATACCCTCGAACCCGGGGAGCCGGTGGAAGTGGGTATTACACCCCGTGAAACCGTGGCCACGACGGTGCCGTTGTTGTCGGTGATGAAATCCAACGGAGGCGCCAGCGTGTTCCGCATTTCCGATGGCGTTGCCCGCCGTGTGCCGGTGACGGTGCAGCGGATCATCGGTGAGCGTGTGGTGGTGGATGCCACCAATCTTAGCGCTGGTGATCAGGTGGTCTTTGCCGGCATGACCCGTATTTCTGACGGTGATGCCGTGGAGGTGCGCTGATGTCACTGCGCCTGCTGAACTTTCAACGCTTGCTGGGCATGGTGGTGACCATGCTGTGCCTCCTGGGGATTGCGGCCTACAGCACCATGCCGCGCCAGGAAGACCCTTCATTTCCCTATCGCGCCGGTCTGATTAGCATCAACTACCCAGGCGCCAGCGCCGAAGCCGTTGAGCGGCTGGTGCTGCAGCCATTGTCGGACGAGTTGCGCCAGGTGGAGGAGGTTGATTACACCCAGGCCACTGCCCGCACCGGTGTGGCGATTTTCAACGTGCGCCTGAACGACACCATCTACGATACCGATTCCGCCTGGGACCGTGTCCGCCAGGCCATGGACCGGGCGCGCCTGGATTTCCCGGATGACGTTGGCCAGATGGTTCTGGACGACCGCCTGATTGATATTCCTGCCATTATTCTTGCGGTCAGCGGTTCTGGTTCGGTTACCGAACTGAGCGACGTGGCGGAGCGCCTGAAACAGAATCTGGCGGACATTTCCGGCGTGTCCCGTATTGAACTGGAGGGTGACGCGGACGAACAGATCACCCTGGCGCTGGACGACGCAGCCATGTACCGGCTGGGCATTTCCCCCGCACGCGTGCTGGACACGTTGGCGCGCCGCAACCAGACCACGCCGGGCGGTTTTGTTATCGCCGACGGTCGTCGTCTGTCGGTGTTGCCAAACAGCGAATTCACCAGTGTGGATGCCATTCGCGCGACGCCCATTGAACTGCCGGACGGCTCCCAGGTGCCCCTCGCCGCGGCTGCTGAAGTCTGGCGTGGCCCAGCGGAGCCCCGGCAACCGGAAGCCTGGTACGACGGTGAACGGGTAGTGCTGGTTTCCATGATCATGGAGGAGGGCAGTACCGACGCCATTCGGTTTGGCGAACGTGTGCGGGAACGGCTATCGACGATCCGTGACGAGTTCGCTCCCTATGAAATCCGCGAGATGTTCTTCCAGCCCGATAAGGTGGAAGAGCGGCTCGACAACCTGGCCTGGAGCCTGGTGATGTCCGTTATCATCATTGTGGCCGTGGTGTTCACCGGTATGGGCATCCGCATGGGGCTGCTGGTGGCGTCGATCCTGCCGATGGTGGCGTTGATCAGTATCGGCCTTTATGACTTGGGGGGTGGTGTACTGCACCAGATTGCTGTCATCGGCATGGTGATTTCCCTCGGTATCCTGATCGACAATGCCATTGTGATTGTCGAGAGCATTCAGGGATACCTGGATGACGGCATGCGACGGTTGGACGCCCTGAAGCAATCTGTGAAAGAGCTGGCGGGGCCGTTGGGAGCCTCCACGGGTACTACCATTGCGGCGTTCATGCCGTTGTTGCTGTCCAAGGGTGGGACGGCGGATTTCACCCGTGGTGTGCCGGTGATGATCATGCTCACCCTCTCCGTCAGTTACCTGCTGGCTGTGTCCGCCGTACCACTGCTGGCGGCCCGCTTCCTGAAACCCCGCAAGGCAGACACGCGCGAAGACAAGCTGGTTGGGCTTTCCCGTTTTCTCGGCGCCCTGGTGGCGAGGCGTCCGGGCACTTTGATCCTTGCGGGTACGGCGCTGGTGGTGTTCAGCCTGTCACTCACGCCATTCATGAAACAGCAGTTTTTCCCCAACGCGGATCGTCCCCAGGTGGTGGTTGAGCTTTACATGCCCGAAGGCACGGACCAGGAGCGCACGTCCAGTGTGGCGGCCGATCTTGAGCGTGCGATCCGCACCCGACCGGAGGCCCTGGAGGTGCATCGGTTTGTTGGTTCTACCGGCCCCAGTTTCTATTACAATCTGCAGCGCGAGCCCCAGGCGCCGAACCGCGGGCGAATCGTGGTATCAACGCCCACCCTGGAAGACACCACCGGCCTGGTACAGTGGATTCGCGACTACGCCGGGCACGAAATGCCGGAGTTGCAGCTAACGGCGGGAATACTGGGGCAGGGGCCGCCACGGGCAGCGCCGGTGGAAGTGCGGGTTTATCATGCCAGCGACGACACCCGCGCGCGTGCCGTGGATCAGGTGTTCTCGGCGCTACGCAGTGTTAAGGGCACAGTAGATGTGCGTCACAACCTGGACATCGGCGTGCCGAGCATTGCCATCAATGTGGACGATGCCAGCGCGGCCCGCTACGGCCTGAACCGTGCCGATGTGGCCCAGAGCCTCTATGGTCAGAGCTTTGGTGTGGTGGCTGAACAGTATCGCCAGGAGGAGGACCCGATTCCCCTGGTGTTGCGCTCCCGGGAGGGCACCAGCCTGTCATTGCCACGCTTGTTGTCGGTGAATATCTACAACGATCGGGGTGACGCTGTGCCTCTCTCCGCTATTGCCTCGGTGGAAACGTCCTGGCAATCGGCGGCCCTGTTCCAACGCAATGGCACCCGAATGAACACCGTCTGGTCGAACCTGATGGCAGGTTACAGCTTCAGTCAGGTCCTGGAAGGGTTGGAAACAAGGCTTGCAGAAAATCCCTTGCCCCCGGGTACCCGGCTGGACATGGGCGGTGACGCCGAGGGTTCCGGCGATGCCAACAACGCCTTGCTGACCACGGCGCCTATTGGTGTGCTGTTGCTGCTGTTCTTCCTGCTTATTCAGTTCAATTCCTTCCGGCGTGTCGGCATTATCCTGCTGACCGTGCCACTGGCCACCGTGGGTATCTTCCCGGGGTTGGTGTTCTCCGGCTCGCCGTTTGGTTTCCAGTCGCTGCTGGGCGTCATCGCCCTGGTGGGAATAGTGGTGAACAATGCGATCGTACTGCTGGATGTGATGGATCGACAGTTGGAGAAGGGGGATGACATTCGGGATGCGGTTCGTAAGGCGGTGGAGCAGCGCACACGGCCCATCCTGCTGACCACTGCGACCACCGTTGCGGGTTTGTTGCCGTTGGCGTTCTCCAGCTCCACCCTGTGGCCGCCAATGGCCTGGGCCATTATCTCGGGCCTGCTGGCCTCTACGGTACTGACGTTGCTGGTGGTACCGTCGGTCTGTACCCACGTGATCAGCTGCAAGGTGGCAGAGCCAGAGAACGCTCCGGCCTGACGCTAGCGGGTGGGTCTGATCATCAGGCCTACCCGCTGGCCAACGGGTACGTCGCGGTTCGGGAACACAATGCCTTCGGGTGTGTCGCCTACCGTGTAGCGGGTGTTACTGTCTTCCCAGATGACCGTGCCCGGGTCGTACATGGTGAAGTTGGCGACGTCGTCTGGCACGTGGAACTGGAAGCTGTCGCCGGTGTTCAGAATTTCATGCACCACTTCAAACACTGTTATCGGTGCTGCCCCCTTGTCCCTTTTCGGCGGTTCCTCGCCTTTCAGTCGTCGTCGCAAGGCATTGGCAATACCCGTGAAGCGGCCGAGATCGTTCTGCCCGAAAGGCCGTACCTTGCCAAGTTCCACAGTGAAGCTTTCTGCTCCCAGTTCGGACGAGGAAAACGAGGCGAAGGTGGTGCCTTCACGATGCTGCAATAGCAGGGTTTCCACCTCCGCCTCCAGCAGGAAATCAATCTGCCCATCCGGAATATCCCGTCCCTCCACAAACGGATAGAGGGCGAACTTCTCCCGCAATGACGGGCGAATGGCGGTGTGCAGGTCGTAGTGGCACACATTGGCAGAGTGTTTGGTGGCGAAGGCCCTGCAGGCGTCCTCCAGCAACCGGGCCCGCTCCGCCTCGGGAAAGTTCCGGTATTCCGGTTTACGGTGGGCGCCACCGAACAGGCGGTTGAGGTTCACGTCAATAAAGCGCTGGCCAGCATCCATCGCCATTGGGTTGCCAAGTATCAACAGCGCCGGGCAGGCCAGTTGCCATTGACCGTCGATCAGCTCATTCAACAGATGGTTCAGAACCTCAATGGGCGCGGTTTCATTCCCATGGATGCCAGCGGAAACAATCAGCGACTCATTGTTGGGGTTGGGGCGCCCAGTAGGGGGTTCCAGATAGAGGAGCCCGGAGTCCTGCAACTGCAACCCCGTGCCGTCGTCCAGAACAACAATCTTTTCCGATGTTGCGTGCTCTGTTCGCGTGAGCGTGTGAGAAAGCCAATCAAGGCCAGGACCAAAAATCATTTCAGCTGCGCTCCGGACGTCCCTGCACTGTGGATTTGTCAGCCACTCACCGGCCGTTGATGTTGCAACAGATAGTTTTCCAGCTTGCGGAAAGCAAACACCAACATAAACGTCAAAACCATGTAGAGCAGCGCCACAAAGATAAACGCATCAAAGGGGGCGTAGAATCGGGAATAAATGTTCCGCGCCGCCCCGGTCAGGTCCACCAGGGTCACCACGCTGGCAATGGCACTGGCGTGAAGCATGAAAATGACTTCGTTGGAGTATGCCTGCACACCCCGCCTCGCCGCGCTCGGCAGGATAATCCGGCGCATCCGCAGTGCCCAGCTCATGCCATAGGCCTTTGCCGCCTCAATCTCCCCACTGGGTGTGGCTACAATGGCACCCCGGATAATCTCCGTGGTGTAGGCGGCGGTATTCAGTGTGAACGCCAGCAGGGCCGGGTAGAAAGCTTCACGGAAGATGTCCCACCAGAAGGTTTGCTGGATACCCTCTATCTGGGCCAGGCCGTAGTAAATGATGTACAGCTGGATCAACAACGGTGTGCCCCGGAAAATATAGGTATAGAACCAGACCGGGCCGTTGATCAGTGGGTTCTTCGAGGTGCGCATGATCGCCAGGGGAACGGCAACCAGCAGGCCCAGGATCAGTGACAGAAATACCAGTTGAACGGTAGTGACCAGCCCGCCCCAGTATTCCATGATGGTGGGGGCGGTGAAGATATCGTTCTGGTTAAGCAGTTCAGCAAGAAATTCAGGCATGGTTCAGCTCCCCTGTACCACGCCAATATTGGCGCGCTTGTTGAGCCACTTGATAAACAGCTCGGAACCGGCTGTCAGGCTGAGGTAAACAAACGCCACCGGAATAAAGAAATGGAATGGCATGCGCTCGGCCTTGGCGGCTTCTTCGGCGACACGCACCATATCGGTCAGGCCGATGATGGAGACCAGTGCGGTGGTTTTGAGCAGTACCTGCCAGTTATTGCCGATGCCAGGAAGGGCATGGCGCAGCATCTGCGGCAATATGATTCGGTGAAACGTGCGCCAGCGGCTGAAACCGTAGGCACGGGCCGCTTCAATCTGACCGCTCTCCACGGCGAGAAAGGCACCACGGAACGTCTCCGCCATGTAGGCACCGAAGATCAGGCCAATGGTGATGACACCGGAGATAAAAGGGTCAAACTGGAAGAAGAAGTCTATGTCGTAGGCGTCGTAGAGGTAATCCGACAGGTTATTAACCGCGACCTGGCCGCCATAGTAAAACAGCAACATCATGACCAGATCCGGTACGCCACGGATCAGGGTGGTATACGTGGTCGCAATCCCAATGGCTACCCGGCTTTTGGACAGCTTGGCGGAAGCGCCAATCAGCCCCAGAACCAGCGCGAGAGCAAGGGAAAAGAAGGCCAGTTCAATGGTGACCACAGCCCCTTCCAGCAGGGCCGGGCCGTAGCCTTTCAAGTCAATCATGGGTACATCCGGTAAGCGGGGGCAGCAAAAAACGCTGCCCCCGGGCCAGTTTTACATCTTGATGTCGTAAGCGAAGTACTTTTCCATGATGGTGTCGTAGGTACCATCTTCCTTCAGGGTGGCAAGCGCCTCGTTGACTTCCTGCGCCAGATCCTCGTCACGCTTGCGCATGGCGACGCCCACGCCCTGGCCGAGTTTGACCGGCTCGCCAACTTCCTTGAAGCCATCCTTGCTCAGGACGGTCTGCTCACCAACCGGGTAGTCCACAAAGACCACGTCCAGGCGCTGGCCTTCCAGGTCAAGGACCATGTCGTCAGCGGTGGTGTAGCGCTTGATGGTCACAACGCCACCCATTTTTTCGGTCACAAAGGTGTCCATGGTGGTGCCGCGCTGTACGCCAACGGTCATCCCTTCCATGGCGGCCATGTCGGTGACGTCGGTGTTGAAGCTTTCGGGGCCGAACCAGCCACCCGGAGTGTTGTAGTACGGCTCGGAGAACAGCACACGCTCAGCACGTTCGGGCGTAATGGACATGGAGGACATGATCAGGTCGAACTTGCGCGCCAGCAGGCCCGGAATCATACCGTCCCATGCCTGGATAACGAATTCGCAGTTGGCGTTCATCTCTTCACACATGGCTTCGGCCAGTTCCACTTCGAAACCGGTCAGTTCGCCGTTTTCATCCTTGTATTCGAACGGCTCGTAGGGCACGTCGAAGGCGATGCGAAGGTTACGTTCCTGGGCGTGGGCGACACCGGCCATCATGGCCAGGGCGACGCTTGCTGCAACAATCAGTTTTCTCATGAGTCACTTCTCCAGTAGTCAGCCTTGTGGGCTTTATTATCGGCAGTGGTCTGCCTTATTTTGCTGGTTTTGGCATTTACTTCCGGGGCGGATCTGCCCCGACAAGGAAACATGGTTTCAAGATAGCACTGCACGTCAGAACTTTGGAGCCAGAAACTGCTTCATTCTTTCTGAATCCGGATTGTCGAAGACTTTGTCCGGTGTACCTTGCTCCTCGATCACGCCCTGATGCAAAAACAGGACCTGGGATGACACATCCCGCGCAAACGACATTTCGTGGGTTACCACGATCATGGTTCTGCCTTCTTCCGCGAGGTTCTGCATGACTTTCAAAACCTCACCAACGAGCTCTGGGTCGAGCGCGGACGTGGGTTCGTCAAACAGCATCACTTCCGGCTCCATGGCCAGGGCACGGGCAATGGCGGCCCGCTGTTGCTGCCCGCCTGACATCTGGGCCGGGTAGTAGTCCTTGCGCTCGTAGATGCCGACCTTTTCAAGATAGGCTTCGGCCCTTTCGATGGCTTCTTTTCTGGGCACTTTGAGCACGTGAATAGGGGCTTCAATGATGTTTTCCAGCACGGTCATGTGAGACCAGAGGTTGAAGCTCTGGAAGACCATGGAAAGCCGGGCGCGAATCAGTTCAACTTGCCTGTTGTCCGCCGGAATCCGCTCGCCCTTGCGGTTGGTGGTGAACCGAATCGGGTCGCCGTGCACGATAATGTCGCCGGAGGTGGGTGTCTCGAGCATGTTGATACAGCGCAGAAACGTACTCTTACCGGAGCCGGAGCTGCCGATCAGGGAAACGACATCCCCCTTCTTTGTTTCCAGTGAAATGCCCTTGAGGACTTCCAGTTGATCAAAGGTCTTGTGGATGTCCTTGCAGATCAGAGGCGCTGAATCCGCCATAGGTGGCTCCCGAGGCTATATAACAAAGGCGCAAGTTTTACGGGCTGTGGATGCGGAAATCAATCCCCCTAAAGCGGGGTTTTTCTGTTTTTCATTACACATACCGCGTGTTAATTGTGGATTATTGAACGTTTGATGCAAGCTTTTTGCCGTTTATGCCCGTTGTGGTGGCTTTTCCGATGTTGCCGATGCGTGCAGGGAGACCCGGATAATGGCCGTTCCCTGTTGCTCGATCGTACGCATGGCGTCACTGACAAAACGCACATGGGCCATGGCGATGCGTTTTGCCGCCTCAGGCTTTCCTGCCATCACCGCCTGGTAGATTCGCTTGTGTTGCCGGGAGATCTTGTTGCGCATTTCCTCACGCGGATTCAGGTTGGCCACGGAGGCTTCCACCGTCAACAGCATGAGGTTCTTCAAGCCATTCAGAACATGCACCAGGACCGGATTGTGGGACGCTTCCACGATGGCCTGATGGAAACTGTGATCCGGCCGGGCGTTGGTGAGTGGGTCGGTCTGTTCGAGTGCGGAGTAGGCCTTGGTGATGCGATGAAGGTCCAATGCAGTGGCACGTTGTGCCGCCAGATAGGCGGCCTGGCCCTCCAGCTGTTCTCTTACTTCCAGCAGGTCATACAGGGTTCGCGGGTGGCCGGTAAACATCTGCAGCAGCGGGCTGTCCTCGCCGTCCTCTTCACCGCCGGGCACAATTCGGGCTACGAAAGAGCCCTTGCCATGCCGGGTCTCAATCACGCCCCGCCCCTGTAACTCGTGCAGGGCTTCGCGGATGATGGCGCGGGACACGCCAAGCCGGGTAGCCAGTTGTCGTTCCGACGGCATTTTCTGTTCCGGCGCCAGCCCGCCGTCGAGAATGAGCCGTTCGAGTCGATAGGAAATTTCCTGTGCGATTGCCATGATGTTTCCTGCCAGGAGTCACTGGTCGGACCAGTTGTTTTTATCGTGCCTTGAATTAAAGAAACCCTTTCGGGACCAGTAAATATGGCTCATTACAGCGTTTTCGTCTATCGGGCATTTACAAAACTGGTCTGACCAGTTGGCAATTTTCTGGACTAAACCCGGCAGGACTACGAATATCGATCTAATGCCAGCTGTTGCTGGTGTTGACGTGACCCCGATAAAAACAATGTCAACGGAGATGTGGCGATGAATACCAACAAGAACAGCGAGCAATTAAGCGCTCCGGATACGCAGTCTGGAAACGTTGCCCCGCGGCGAGGTTTCCTGAAGTCATTCGCACTTGCCGCTGCCTTCTGCGGTGTGGCCATTGCAGGCGCTGGCCAGGCCCAGGCTGCAACCACCTGGAAGATTCAATCAGTATGGGACGCTGGCACCGTAGGCTATGACCTGTTCGAGGAATGGGCCAACAGCATGGAGGAGAAATCCGGTGGCGAGCTGATCATCAAGCCGTACCCGGCCAAATCGGTTGCCGCGGATAACAACGCCCTTTTCGAGGCGGTGCGCAACGGCGTTCTGCAGGGTATGAATCCCTTTACCCTGTACTGGTCCGGAAAGATTCCGGCCTCCGTTTTCCTGTCGTCCTACCCGGCCGGTCCCGATCAGCCGCACCAGTGGGACATCATGTTCTATTCCATGGGCATGCTGGAAAAGACCCGTGAGATCTACAAGAAATTCGGTCTGTTTTACGTGGGCCCGATTCAACACGACGCCAACATCATTCACTCCAAGAAGCCGGTGAACAGCCTGGCAGATATGGAAGGCATGAAGATGCGTGTGCCTGGCGGCATGGTCGCTGAGGTGTTCCAGCAGTTTGGCGTGTCCACGGTGAGCCTGCCGGGTTCGGATATCTTCCCGGCTTTGGAGAAGGGCACCATCGACGCTGCTGACTACGTCGGCCCTGCCGTGAACTACGAGCTGGGTTTCTCCCAGGTGACCGACTACATCATGTTCGGGCCTCCTGGTGTTATGTCCATCTACCAGCCGGTGGACCTGATGGACCTGACCGTCAACCTGCGTGCGTGGAATGCGCTGGACCCAGAGCTTCAGCAATTGGTTGAGGACGAGGTTCGCATCTACTCACAGAAGCACTACCTGACCATTCAGAAGCGCAACATCGAAGCGATGGAGAAGTTCAAAGAGGATGGCTCGAAGGTGACACGTCTGAGCCAGGAAGACCTGGAAAAGTTCCGGAAGGCTGCGATCCCGATCTGGTTCAACTGGGCCGGAAAGAACGAGGATGCCAGGGCGATTCTGGATATCCAGCTTGAGTACATGATGAACGAGACCGTTGGCTACCTCAACGAGGAAGACATCAAAGGCATGTAAGCCGGCAAAACCATAATAAACCGATCACGGGGAAGGCAGGGAGTGCGCCGACGGCACGCTCGCTGCCTTCCCCGCTCTGTGATTAAAGGTGATAAAACATGTCTGACCTGAGTGCGTTCGGCTTTGTATTGCCTCACTGGTTCTACTGGGGCTGGCTGGCGGTTATGCCGCTGATCATGATGGCGCTGGACCGTTGGTTGTCCCAACGGGGTGTGGAAGCCATCGACAAAAATGCCGAGGCCAACCAGAAGCTTCAACAGATTGAAGCGGAACTGAAAAAAAGCGTTGATTACAGTGATGCGAATAACTGGTTCACCAAGGCGGTGGACTGGATCAGCGAGAAATCCGGTGTCTTTATTTCCTTCTGGACCGTGAACGCGGTGGTGTTCTATTTCTTCGAAGTGGTGATGCGCTATCTGTTCAACCAGCCCACCATCTGGGTACACGAGGCCAGTTTTCTACTGTTCGGCATGCAGTACCTGATGGCGGGTGCGTTTGCATTGCTTCACGGTGCCCATGTGCGGGTTGACGTGGTTTACAACTTCCTGCCACTTCGGGGCCGCGTGGGCATGGATATTTTCACGTCCATGTTCTTCTTCATGTTCGCGATTGCGTTGATGATTACCTCCTGGACCTTCCTTGAGAACTCTTATTCCATGGACGAACGAACCGTTGAGACATGGGGCATTCAGTACTGGCCGGTGAAGGGCGTTATGCTCCTCGGGTCGACGCTGCTGTTCCTGGCGGGCCTGTCCAAACTGCTCAAGGACATCACTATCTTCATTAAACTCGGCCGGGAGCAACACGCATGAGCACAGAAACCATGACCAACCAGGGCACGGGTTCGCTGATCGGCAAGCTCGGCACCTGGCTGATGATCATCGCCACGATTGCCCTTGCTTTTGTCGTGTTGGTGGAAGTCATCAATATCCTGTTTTACGACCCCTGGAGCGACGAAAAATTCCTGTTCAAGCTCTCCGGCATGCTGTCGGACGTGAAGATTGGTCCGCTGACCTACATCATGTTTGGCTCCCTGGCGGTGCTGTTGATGATGGGGCTGCCGCTGGCCTTTGTGACCGGTGGCCTGGGCGTGGCGTTTATCTATCTGGTGGGCGACTCGATGATGCTGAACATCATCCCCAGCCGGATCTTCCCGATGATGACCAACTCGGACCTGGCAGCGATCCCCCTGTTCATCTTCATGGCCTCCATGCTGGAACGGGCCGGCCTGATCGAAGAGATGTTCAACGTGGTCTACAAGTGGATGGGCGGCCTGGGTGGCGGCCTGGCCATTGCCACCATACTGGCCTCCACGATTCTGGCCGCCATGGTCGGGGTTATTGGTGCGGCTGTGGTGACTATGGGCATTATTGCGCTACCGGCGATGCTCAAACGCGGGTACGACCAGAAGATCGCGTTGGGCTCGATCATGGCCGGGGGCACACTGGGCATCCTGATCCCGCCTTCCATCCTGGCGATCCTTTATGCGGTTGTGGCGCAGCAGTCAGTAGGTGAGTTGTACCTGGGCTCAGTGATTCCGGGGCTGATTCTGGCTGGCCTGTACGTGATTTATGTGGGTACCCGCGCGTGGCTCAATCCGGAACTCGGGCCGCCAGTGCCGGAGGAAGAGCGGATTGGCCTCAAGGAAAAACTCCTGCTGCTGAAAGACCTGATCGCCCCACTGGTACTGGTATTCCTGGTGCTGGGCTTGCTGTTTGGCGGTGTTGCGACTCCCGTTGAGGCGGCCGGTATCGGTTCTTTCGGGGCGATCCTGGTGGCCATGAAACACAAGGTATTCTCTGTCGCCACACTGCGTGATGCGTCGGTCACCACCGCCAAGGCTTCGGCGATGGTGCTGTGGATCATGTTTGGTGCATCGGTGTTTGTCGGGTTCTACATCCTGCAGGGTGGTCAGGACTTCATTACCGAAACCATCCTCGGTATTGGTCTGTCGCCCTACGCCGTTCTGCTGTTGTTGATGGTGCTGCTGGTGGTGCTGGGCATGTTCCTTGACTGGGTGGGTATTCTGCTTCTGGCTGTGCCCATTTTCATTCCGATTGTCGAGGCGCTGGAATTCCCTGGCCTGCTGGGTTTCCCGGCCGTGCCCGGTGAGGACGTGGTGCTGTGGTTTGGTGTGCTCTATCTGGTGAACATGCAGATGTCGTTCCTGAGCCCGCCGTTCGGCTACGCACTCTTCTACATTCGGGGCGTGTGTCCGCCGGATATCACCATGGGCACAATCTTCAAGTCGTCCCTGGTATTTCTTGCTATTCAGGCATTCGGTTTGTTTATCTGTGTGCTCATTCCGGGCGTCGTTACCTGGCTGCCCAATCTGGTTTATGGCTAATAAAGAGGAGTAATTGCTCATGTTGACGGTTAAACGACTTGATCTGGCGGACGCCAGAATACTCATCGAAGGTGCGGCGGAGAAGGCGCGCGAGATCGGCGTACCCATGTGTATCGCCATCACCGACGAGTCCGGCAATTTGATCGCGTTCGAACGCATGGACGGCGGCAAGATCACCAGCGTGACCATTGCCCAGGACAAGTCTTTCACCGCATCAGCGGCGAAAAAGGCGACACACGATTACAACGCCGTGAACGTACCCGGCAAGCTGGCTTTCGGCATCCATACTGAAGTGGGTGGGCGTATCAGTTCTGTCGGTGGTGGCCTGCCGGTGATGGTCGATGGCGAGGTTGTTGGCGGTATCGGTATCAGCTCTGGCACCCCCCAACAGGATATGGACTGTGCCCAGGCAGGGATTGATCACTTTGAAACCAAACGCGGTTGATGGCTGTCTCACTGAAAGCCATGACTCCCAGAGAATGATATGAACAGCAAACCGAAAATCAGCGCAGCGGAGCTGGCGGAACAGTTCCGTGCGTTCATAGACCCGGACTTCGTCATTACCGATGACGAAACCATGAAGCCCTATGAATGCGACGGTATGTCGATGTACTGCGAGATGCCAATGCTCGTGGTGCTGCCGGAGACCGCCGAACAGGTGCAACGGGTGATGCGCATCTGCAACGAGCACGAAGTGCCGGTTGTGGCCCGTGGTGCCGGAACCGGCCTGAGTGCCGGTGCCATGCCGCACAAGGAAGGCGTGGTGTTGTCGCTGGCCAAGTTCAACCGCATCCTGGACATCGATCCGCTGGCGCGAACGGCCTTACTGCAACCGGGTGTGCGTAACCTGGCGATCAGCGAGGAGGTTGCCCAGTACGGTCTCTATTACGGGCCGGATCCTTCCTCCCAGATTGCCTGCACCATTGGTGGAAACGTGGCGGAAAACTCCGGCGGCGTGCATTGCTTGAAATACGGTTTGACCGTTCACAACATTCTCAGCGTGGAAATGATCACCGCCGAGGGAGACCGGGTGACCGTCGGCAACGACGCTCTGGACGCCTGTGGAATGGATCTGCTGGCGTTGATGACCGGCTCTGAAGGGTTGCTGGGCATCGTCACCAAAGTGAAAGTAAAACTGCTGCCGAAACCGGAGATAGCCCAGGTGGTGATGGCCGGCTTCGACAGTGTGCAGAAAGCCGGCGATGCCGTCGGCGGAATTATCTCCCATGGCATCATCCCCGGCGGCCTGGAAATGATGGATGGTCATGCGATTATCGCGGCTGACGATTTTGCCCAGGCAGGTTACCCGCGCGAGGCGAAAGCATTGCTTCTGTGCGAGGTGGACGGCACCGAGGAAGAAGTCCATGAACACATCGAACAGGCCGAGAATGTGTTCCGAAAACTGGGCGCTACCTCGGTCAAAACCTCCCAGAGCGAAGAGGAGAGGGCGCTGCTCTGGAAAGGCCGTAAATCGGCCTTCCCGGCAGTGGGTCGTATCTCGCCGGATTACTACTGCATGGACGGCACCATTCCGCGTCGGCATCTGGCGCACGTGTTGCTGGAAATGGAGAGAATGTCCGAAGAATTCGGCCTGCGGGTAGCCAACGTATTCCACGCCGGCGACGGCAACCTGCACCCGCTGATCCTGTTTGATGCCAACGTGCCCGGCGAATTTGAGCGCACTGAGGCCTTTGGCAGCAGCATTCTCAACCTTTGCGTGGAAGTGGGGGGCTGCATCACCGGTGAACACGGCGTGGGTGTGGAAAAAATCCGCCAGATGGCCGTGCAGTTCAACGACGAGGAACTGCAGCAGTTCCACGACGTCAAAGCGGCGTTCGACCCGGCTGGTATTCTCAACCCTGGCAAGGGCGTTCCCGCCCTGCGTTTCTGTCAGGAATACCGCTCGCTCGAGCACAAACAACACAAGCACGACACGGTGGACGCGGCGCATGGCTGATCTGTCTCAAAAGCTGCAGGAGCAGGTTCTCCAGGCCCGCAAGACGGGCCAGAAACTGAATATCGAAGGCGGTGGCACCAAGGCCTTCATGGGGCGGGCCGCCGACGCCGATGCAGGCTCTCTGAACATGGGCGAGCACACAGGCATCGTTGAATACCATCCTGTGGAACTGATATTGACCGCACGTGCCGGCACCACCCTTGCGGAAATCGAAGCCACCCTGGCCGAAGAAGGCCAGTGCCTGCACTTCGAACCGCCCAGGTTTGGTGATGGTTCCACGCTCGGTGGCACGCTCGCGTGCAACCTCTCCGGCCCCGCACGGCCCTGGTCCGGCTCGGTACGGGACCAGGTGCTGGGCATCCGCCTGCTCAACGGCAAAGGTGAACACCTGCGCTTTGGCGGCCAGGTAATGAAAAACGTGGCCGGCTACGACACCTCCCGGCTACAGGCCGGTGCCATGGGCACATTGGGTGCGATCACCGAGATCAGCCTCAAAGTCATGCCCAAACCGGCGATGTCTCTCACCCTGGTGCAGGACGTGGCGATGGACGAAGTCATTCACTACATGAACAGCCGCGCCAAAGAGCCCAAGCCCATCACCGGTGCTGCCTGGGTGGACGGCAAAGTCTATCTGCGCCTCGCTGGCGCCAAATCCGCCGTGGAGGCCACCGCCGAAAAGTGGTCCGGTGAAGTCATGGAGCAGGGTGACCAGTTCTGGCAACAGCTACAACACATGCAGCACGAATTCTTTGCCGGTGATGAACCGCTTTGGCGCTTCTCCGTCGGCTCCACCGCCGAAAACCCGGACCTCGACGGCCCCTGGCTGATCGACTGGGCTGGCTCCCAGCGCTGGTATCGGGGCGAAGCCGACATCGCCAAACTGGAAACCATGGCGCAACGCGCCGGCGGCCAGGTAAGCCTGTTCCGCGGCGGGGATCGCACCGATGAGGTAATGCACCACCAGCCGAGGGCGCTAAAAGAAATTCAGCAACGGCTGAAAAAGTCGTTTGATCCCGACGGTATTTTTAACCCGGGCCGACTTTATAGCTGGTTGTAACAATCAGCTCCGGTATCTCACAGGAAACTGAGCGGGCCTTCTGAGATGCCGGGGAAGTGAGTGGTGGCCCCTTTTCTGAAACTGTACGGAGCCATGGATGGCGGAGTCCAAGCGTCACATGGATGTGCCGAAGGAGCGTGTTTCAGAAAAGGGGTTACCGCTCACTTGTGCTCCAAATCAAAAAAGCAGGTAAACAATGCAAACCAATTTAGTCCAACAATTCGCCAACACCCCAGAAGGCCAGGAAGCCGAATCCATCCTGCGTGCCTGCGTACATTGCGGCTTCTGCACCGCCACCTGCCCAACGTACCAGGAACTGAACGACGAACGCGACGGCCCCCGCGGCCGCATCTACCTGATGAAAATGTTCCTGGAAGGCGAAGAAGTCACCGAAAAATCCCGTGAACACCTCGACCGCTGCCTCACCTGCCGCAGCTGTGAAACCACCTGTCCTTCCGGTGTGAAATACGGCCGCCTGGTCGACATCAGCCGAGGCCTGATGGAACAGGAAATGCCACGGCCACCCAAAGAGCGCTGGATACGCTGGTCGCTGGCCCGGGTACTTCCCAACCGTCGACTGTTCGGCTTCCTGCTACGCATGGGCCAACTGTTCCGCCCGGTACTGCCATCCGTATTGCGCACCAAAGTACCGCCCAGAAAAAAGGCCAGCCCCTGGCCGGCTGCCAGCCACGACCGCATTGTGCTGGCCCTTGCCGGTTGTGTTCAGCCCTCCGCCACGCCGAACACCAACGCCGCTGCCGCCCGGGTGCTCTACAAACTGGGTGTCACCATGGTGGAAGCTCCGGAAGCCGGATGCTGTGGCGCGGTGAACCATCACCTCTCGGAACATGATCAAGCCCTCAACGCCATGCGCCGCAACATCGACGCCTGGTGGCCCGCGATTGAAGCTGGCGCTGAGGCCATCATCATGACCGCTTCCGGTTGCGGGGCGATGGTTCAGGAGTACGGCCATCTGCTAAAGGATGACCCGATGTATGCCGCCAAGGCGCAGAAAGTCAGCGACATGACCATTGACCTAGGCGCTTTCCTGCTCAAACAGGACCTGGAAAAACTGAAGGTACCCCAGGGAGCCGGTAAGGTCGCTTTCCATTGCCCCTGCACCCTGCAGCACGCCATGCAGCAAAACGGCGTGGTAGATCAGGTATTGCGTAAGGCCGGCATTGATCTGGCTGAAACCAAGGAAAAACATCTGTGCTGCGGCTCTGCTGGTACCTACTCCATCCTCCAGCCCAAGCTCAGCCAGCGCCTGCTGAACAACAAGCTCAAGGCGCTGACTGTAGACAATCCTGACCGCATCGTCACCGCCAACATTGGCTGTCAGATGCATCTGGAAACCAAGGCTCAGGTGCCAGTTCAACACTGGATTGAGTTGCTGGATGCTTGATCTGTGGGCCAGCCGTCATACTGGCCCTCTCACTCGCACGCGGTTTTGTTTATAATGCCCGCGCCGACACACAAACCACAGGGAGTGGAAACCAATGCCATGGAGGCAGGCCGCAGTCTTTGTATTGCTCGTTATTCCCGCCATCTCATCAGCCCAAAAAATGTACACCTGGGTTGATGAACAGGGGGTTGCTCACTTTACTGACATAAAGCCCGGTGTACGCGAACACAAACGCGTTGAGCTGAGGACGCCCTCGCTGATTCCCATGCGGGAGAACATCACCCGGGGCAAGCGGGTGAGCACCATCAACCAGCAGGTGAATCGTAGCCTGGAAGCGGGCAACGGTGGCGGGCGAACGTTATCCGACAAACAGGAAGCCCGCGAGCGTGAGCGTAAGAACGCCCGCTGTAAGGAGTATCGGGAAAAGCTGGACCGCATCCAGAAGCAACTGCGGGCCGGGTACTCCAACGACCAGGGCAACCGCCTGCGGCGACAGCGCCGGGAAGTCAGCCAGAAACTCTCGCGGGAGTGCCTGCTTGGCTAGGCCCGGTCAGGACGTGAACGTGGTTGAGATCAGGTAGACGGTGTAGCCTACGAAACAGGCGAGCAGAAGCCCGCCCTCCAACCGGTTAATCCGTCCCGGCCCGCGAAAGCCATAGCCCAGTATAAACAGCGACAGAGTCAGCGCTGACATCACCGCGATATCCCGGTAGAACACCTCTGGTGCCACCGCCATCGGGCTGATGGTGCCGGCAATGCCCACAACCGCCAGGGTGTTGAACAGGTTCGAGCCGAGAATGTTGCCAAGGGCAATGTCATGCTCACCCTTGCGCGCCGCGATAACCGACGACGCCAGTTCAGGCAGGGAAGTTCCCACCGCCACAATGGTCAGCCCGATGATCAGGTCGCTTACGCCAAAGCCAAGCGCCAACTCAACGGCGCCCCAGACCAGAATCCGCGAGCTCACGATCAGCAGTAACAGGCCCGCAATCAGCCACAGCACCGCGTTGCGAAGTGGCATGGAGCGATGGCTCATTTCTTCCGCAACCTCCGTGCCCAGGGCATCGTTTTTCTGAGTCATACCCTGGCGGATGGACCAGGCCAGCAACAGGAAAAACACACCCAGTAGCACCAGCGCATCCACAAACGTCAGCTCGCCGTCCCACACCTGCCAGGCTGCCAGTGCCGTCACAGCGGCGAGTATAGGCAGCTCCTTGCGCATCACCTGCGAGTGAACCGCAATCGGGCTGATCAACGCCGTAATACCCAGGATCAGGGCGATGTTGGTGATGTTTGAGCCATAGGCGTTACCCAGTGCCAATCCCGGATTCCCCTGAGTGGCGGAAAGGGCAGACACCACCATCTCCGGCGCCGATGTACCAAAACCAACCACCACCATGCCGATCAACAGCGGTGGCATGCCAAAGTATCCGGCCGTGGCCGCAGAACCCTCAACAAACTTGCCGGCGCTCCACACCAGAACGGTGAGGCCGGTGGCGATAGCCAGAAACGAAAGAAGCATGGACGGTTCCCTGAAAAATGGCGCTGTTGGCAGTGGTGTTAATGATGTAAGTCATTCTGGTTTCAGAGAATATTAGACGCAAATATGAGCGTTGTTATCTCAGCAGTTATGCGGATGGAGCGGTAGAGGATAAAAGCAGGTATTCTCCCGTGTGTGGCAACAAGAAAGGAAGAATTACATTGAAGGATCTTGAGCAGCACAAGAAAATAGCCGTTCTGATCGATGCCGATAACGCCCAGTTGACCAAGCTGCCGCTGATAATCGAAGAGCTGTCTTCTCATGGCCACGTGGTTGTAAAGCGAGCGTATGGTGACTGGTCCATAGACAGCCTCAAAAACTGGAAAACCGTTCTGAACGAATTGGCAATTCAGCCCATCCAGCAATTCGCCTATACCAAAGGCAAGAACGCCACTGATGCATCGATGATTATTGATGCGATGGACCTACTTTACTCCTCCAAGTTTGACGCCTTTGCCCTGGTTTCCAGCGACAGCGACTTCACCAAACTGGCCTCCCGGCTCAGGGAATCCGAGATATACGTATTCGGATTCGGCGAGAAAAAGACACCGGTCTCATTCAGAAGCGCCTGTGACGATTTCCTGTTTACCGAGAACCTGGAGTACCCGGAAGAAATTGCGCCCGATGAGCCCGCCAAATCCGAAACTCCGAGGAAGAAACAGGAAAAGCTCCCCGAGGAAGTGGCACTGTTAAAACGGGCCTGGGAACAAACCCAGGACGACCAGGGATGGGCAACCTTCTCCGCTGCGGGCTCATTCCTCAAGCGCACACGCCCGGATTTTGACCCGAGAACTTATGGGGCAAAGAAGTTCTCTGATTTATTGGTAGAGAGGTCGGAGTATTTTACGGTGAAGAAAGGGGCCAATGGACAGGGGTATCGGGCTTACAAGCCCTTAGACCAAAAGTAGACAACCATGTGTAATCAGGCTGCCTCATCGTTGTGCTTCGCGAAATTACGTTTGAAATGCCTGGTTTGGAGCGGAAGTAAATCCTTCATGAATGGGCGCAAGTCATAGTCCAGGCCCCATTGTTTGGCGAGGGAATCAACCTTCAACTGGCTCTCCCGATGGGGGACATCAGCTCGGGTTCTACCCCGTTTCCACGG
>NZ_DFMB01000005.1:0-87088 GCF_002375325.1 Marinobacter sp. UBA3604 | reverse complement strand
CGACGGGGGTTTTTTATTGCCTGCTCACTTCCTCAAGTTCAACCAGGCTACCTACGATTTCCTGCATAACGGCCAGTTGTCCGTTCAGGCTTTCAAGCAAGATCGACAGGTCTCTCAATTCCAGACCGAAGAAGAGAACGATACCTGCGAGGCCGGCGACACTGCCAATCGCCAGCCACTTCAGTCGGTTGCGCTGCCTGTCAAGACCTTCCTGATGCATGGCTTCCAATAGGGCAACACTTTTGCGCAGCTGCCTGAGTTCGTCGTGCGTTTCCTCATAGGCGATCTCCAGGGTGGCGAGCCGTCCTGTCAGTCGTCTTGTGTAGCTTTGTTCAATGAGTTCGCCAGTGGTATTGTCGATTGGCGACAGACTAGGCAAGGTGGAGGCATCTGTCAGGATAGCCTCGATAGTGGTAAGGAGTTGTTCCCGATCAACCTGTTTGCCAATCACACCAGCGGCACCACGGGCCTTGGCATCCTGACGATAACGCTCCGCGCTTTGCGATGTGTACATGAAAACCGGGATGTGCCGTAGCTCAGAGTCCGCCTTGATCACATCCAGGGCTTCCAAGCCGTTCATTCCGGGCAAGAGGTGGTCCAGGAAAACCAGGTCGAAAGCCTCTTCACGTAACTGTGTGAGGCCTTCCTCAGCGCTGGCGACGCCTTTTGTCGTCAGGTCGGCGCGTTCCAGCAGGCGGGCCAGGATGATGCGTGCCGTCGACGAATCATCGACAATTAAAGCGTGACCTCGAGCCATTGGTTCCCTTCCTGAAGTATTGGCTGTGTTCCATCATGGCAGCCAGATCTCGAATACGCCACCGCCCAGGCGGCCATCATTGTGCAGCTTGATATATCCATGGCGGTCACCATTGCTATGAAGCTGGGCAACCGATGATGCGAAGAACAACCCAAGGCTGGTACTTCCACTGTTGAAGTTCAGGGATTTGAAGCTGGGCGTTCCATTGTGCTGCATGTTTTCCGGGTATCCGTCGCCGTCATCTTCCACGCCAATAACCAGAAAATCATTATGCATCGCCGCTGTCAGCTTGATCATACTCTTGGTGTATCGGATGGCGTTGTTGATGGTGTTGTTGAGTACACCGGTCAGCAGGTCCTCATCGAAGAAGCCATTGATATCATCGGATTCGATCGCCAGCTTGATCCCCATGCCCTCAAGAAGCGGCGTATGGCGTGCCATTTGCTGTGCCAGGAAGTCCGGAACGAAGTGCTCCTCAACATGTGCGGACAGGTTGTTTTCGCCGAGCCTGTAGATGCCCAGCAACTGCACCAGATCGTTGTGCATGCGTTCGGCTTCATACTGCAGGGTGTTGAAGCGGGGAGAATCGCCGATGGTGTCTGTCTGCTCCTGGCGAAGCTCATCCAGGGAGTTCAGCAACATGCCCAGCGAATTCTTCATGTCATGGACGGCTGAGGCCAGCACCATTGAAAAGTCGATGCTCTGTGTACCTCGGGGGTGAGTCAACTCATCATGGTCATTGGTGGTCATGACATCATTCCCTCCAGTTTCTTGCGCAAAGAGATCAGGCGTCGGTGCTGGCGATGTTGTTCTGGCAGATCAGCGAGTTTTTCCAGGCATTTTTCACAGCGCTTCAAAAGCTCTCGATCACCTGCTGTACCCTGATATTGCTTCATCAATACCTGTACCAGGTTCAAATTGAGAGAGGCGTGGGAGGGCACGATATCCAGTGCCCGGTTGAATGTGGTCACGGCCTCTTCCAGATTGCCTGCCTCGAACGCCTTGATGCCTTCACGATTCAGAGACCGGGCTTGAAGTTTTTGTCGGAAGCCCACCGGTTCATCGAGTAAGCTCTCGATTTTCTGCAATAGCGGAGGGTTATCGCTGCAACGAAGGGCAAGGGCATTGAGCAGGCCCTTGGCATCGGCCTCCCGGCCCAGACGGAACAGCGTCTTGGCGTAGTCAAGGCAGGCTTCGGGAGGCATTAGATCAGGGTCGAGTTCGTCCGCAACGCTGTCTAGAGCATTTTGGGCTTCATTCATTCGGTCCTGGCCGGCATGAACCCGGGACTGGACAATTCGGCTACGCAGCTTAATGTTTTCCTGTCCGGCAAACCGCTTTTCCATACGTCGGAGTATGGTCAGAGCTTCGTCCGCATGGGCTGTGCCCTCATTTGACGAGTCCCCTTCACTGAGGTCTGACAGTGACTGGCCCAATGCAAGATAGTGTTCGGAGTTGTCGTGTATCGAGTAGGTGCCAAGGCTGACGGTCTGCCGCCAGGCTTTGGACGCTGTCGGCATGTCTTGATTGGACGAGGCAAGTACGGCCAGGTGCCTGTGTCGCAACAGCGCGTTAGGGGAGTGCTCTGCCGCCTTCTCAAGAATCTGTTGGGCTTGGGTGGGCCGGCCCTGTTTTTCGAGAGCCTCGGCAAGAAGATCATACGCTTCCATGTAATCCGGATGCTGAGACACCAGTGCTTTCAAGGTTGCCGCCGCTTCATCGTAATTCTGGTTGGCAATCAGAATTTTGCCACGACCAAGCCGTGCCCAGGACAGATCGCGCTGGCTCAGTACATCGTCATGGATTTTCAGGGCATGGCTGAAGTCTCCAACCTGATAATAGAGGTCGGCCAGCGTTTTCATTAGCCAGGTCTTGTAGCGAGGTTGCGAGGGTAGCGTCTGCAGGCATAGAGAAATGGCCTCGGGGAAGTTTTCCCGATCGATCTCCCGGTTGATCGGAAGCAGGGCATTGCGTTGCGCGATAAGGCCGCCCAGTCGCTTTTCAAGCATGGCACGGTTGATAGGCTTGGTAAGGTAGCCGTCAGGTTGGTATTCCCGGGCGCCCATCACCATCTCCTTGGAGGTTTCGGCGGTCACCATCAGAAACAGCGAAGAGCGTTTCAGGAGTTTCTTGTGCCGGAGCTCCTCGAGTATATGCTGGCCGTTCTTGCCCTCACCCAGGTTGTAGTCGCAAAGCACCACGTCTACGTGGTTATAGGCACAATACTGGACGGCAGCGGATGCGTTGGCGACCGACTCGATCTTGTCGGCGCCGCAATTCCGCAAGATTTGCCGCATGGACAATCGAAAGTTCTCAAAGTCGTCGACGACCAGGTAACTGAGTTTCCCGAAGTTGGCGCCGATGGCATTGCTCGTGGGTTCGGTCATGACCGTTTCTGTTTCAGCAACTTGTTAACCAGTGCTCGCAATGCGGCTGGTTTCACCGGTTTATAAAGGATCTGGTAGCCCCTGTTGATCGCATCCTCCCTCACGTCCGGAGCCATATAGCCGGTAATGAGTATGCCAGGTATATCATTGCCGATCTCGTCCCTCAATGAGTCCATGGCGTCGAGCCCATTCCGGTTATCGTCCAATTGGTAGTCGGCCAATATGATGTCCGGTTTCGTGCCGTTCAGTTTGTCCCGAGCATCCTCCAGACTTTCGGCTGTTGTCACGTCACAGTGCCAGTTATCCAGCAAGGCACTCATGCCATGGAGGATAGCAGGGTCATTATCGATACAGACCACGTGAAGGCCTCCCAGGCTCGATACACGCCGCGACGCGGGTGCAGATTTGGTGGTGCTCTGGTCACTTTGCTCGGCCGGCGCAACTGGCACGGTGATGCTGAATACGCTGCCGAGTCCCTGAACTGACTGTACGTTCACCGGGTGATTTAGCATGCCACAGATGCGGTCGACAATCGCGAGCCCCAGACCAAGGCCTTTTTTGTCCCGGCCCTGCTGAAAACGACGGAATTCCTCGAAGATGTGAGTAAGCTGGTCTTCCGGAATACCCGGCCCGGTATCCCATACCTCAATGCGGATATACCCTTTCAGACGCCGACAGCCCAGCAGGATTTTCCCACTTGGGGTGTAACGAATGGCGTTGGAAAGAAAATTCTGGATAACGCGCCGCAGCAGTTTTGAGTCTGATCGTACCCAGGCGCTGCTGGGGACAACATGAAGATCCAGGCCCTGGTCTTTTGCGATGGCAGAGAAATCGGTTGCCAGGTGCCGCATGATCTCGTTAACCGGAAACACACCGATATCCGGTTCCAGTGCACCGGCGTCCAGCTTTGAGATGTCCAATAGGGTGCTGATGATTTCTTCGGCGGCGCCCAGCGAGCTGTCAATGTGGTCCACCAGTTCGGTCATTTCAGGATCCCTGGCTTTACCCGCCAGAGCCGAGGTGAACAGGCGCGCGGCATTCAGGGGTTGGAGAAGGTCATGACTTGCTGACGCCAGGAAGCGGGTTTTGCTCTGGTTGGCCTGTTCAGCCACGGATTTCGCCTTGAGCATCTGCTCATTGATCACCTGGAGTTCCTGGGTGCGTTCTTTGACGCGCTGCTCCAGGTAGATATTGGTTTCCTTCAGCGCTTGCTCGGTCCTTCGCATAGCGGTGATGTCCTGGAAGGTGGTTACGTAACCACCTCCGGGAATCGGGCTACCATCAATCCTCAGTACGGTGCCGTCCGGTCGTTGTCGCTCGTAGGACATCGGCCGACCCTCGCGCATGCTGGCGCAGCGATCAGCAATGACCTCGTCGATTCGTCTCGCTGGCAGGTTGGCACTGGTCAGGTTGTACCGCATCAGGTCTTCCACCGGACGGCCGACCCGGACGAAGCCCTTCGGGTAGCTGAATTGCTCCAGGTAGCGGTGGTTCCATACCACCAGCTGTTGTTGGTGGTTCACGACGGAAACACCCAGGCTGATGTTTTCAATTGCCGATTGCAGTAATTCCCGGCTGAAGGTCATGGCCTGCGAGGCTTCATCGACGATGCTCACGACGTCCTCGATCTGCATGTCCCGCCCGGTGAGCGTGGACTCCAGTACCACGCGTGCCGTGGACGCCCCGATAACCGATGCCAGTTGCCGCTCAATGAACTTCATCAGGTGTGACGAAGCTGGCCTATGAGGGTGCAGGCGAATGGCGTTGCGCCGCTCGTAGTTGCGGAAGATGGCTTCGGCTCGCTCTTCCCCCATGAAACGGTCGGAGATTGCCTGCAGATCAGAGGTCAAGATTTCACCCTGCCAGCTCTGTTGCTGCGGCGTCTCAGCTCTCGGTTGGGGATCGTGGAAGAACGAGGCGATCTGGATCTTTTCCCGCACCCGTTGGCGGGTCAGCATCGAGAGAACGATGTAGGTAACGGTGTTGATGCCCAGGCTCCAGATAATGCCGTGGCTGGTCTGATCAAGTTCAGAACCGAAAAGAGCCGTGGGCCTTGTCCAGTTAATGCCCCAAACCCCATGATCAATAAGGGTATCGCTTAACCAGCCAGTGGATGCCAAGGCGGGTAACAACAGGGTATAGCACCACATCAGGAAACCAAGACCAAGGCCCCAGACAGCGCCGGTATGGTTGCCCTTGCGCCAGAGGATACCTCCGACAAGTGCAGGCCCGAACTGGGCCGCTGCGGCGAATGAGAGCAGCCCGAAGGCCGTCAGGCTGTAATCCGCTCCTGCCATGCGATAGAACCCGTAGGCAGTGAGTAGCACCACGAAGATAGCAACCCGTCGAATGCTGAGTAGCAGGTAGCTGAGATCGGAACGTTTGTTCATGCCGGGGCGGAAGAACTTCAGCAGCGCCGGCATGATGATTTCGTTGCTGACCATGGTTGCGATGGCGACCGAACAGACGATGACCATTGCTGCCGCCGCTGATCCACCGCCCAGGAATGCCAGGATAGCGAGCCATTGTTCTCCGGCCAGAATTGGCAGGTTCAGAATCAGAATGTCCGGATCGGACGCGCTGGCTTCCGGGGACAACAAGCCTGCTGCCGCAATAGGTAGAACAAAGGCGCTGGCAATAATCAGGTAAATCGGCATCGCCCAGCGGGCGGTTTCAAAATCCCGGTGGTCGGTGTTTTCCACCACCATGACATGGAACTGTCGGGGTAGGCAGATGATTGCCAGCATGGCCACCAGCGTTTGGGTAATAAAAGCCGGAGCCTCTACGCTGTCGGTGGTCAGTGTGCCGACGAGCCCGGCGCTGCGGACATTGCCCCAGAGATCACCGAAGCCGCCATAAAGACCATAGATAACGAACAGGCCAACGGCCACGAAGGCCACGAGCTTTATCAACGACTCAAAGGCCACTGCCTGTATCATGCCCCGGTGGTGCTCGGTTGACTCGAGGTGTCGGGTACCGAACAGGACGGTAAATACTGCGAGCACCAGCGTGATATACCAGGCCGAATCGTTCCACGCAGCGGTACTGAGTTCATTGGGTTCCACGCCAGTGTCCGAGAGGACGCTAAAGCCCATGGAGATGGCTTTAAGCTGCAGGGCGATGTAAGGAACACTGCCGATCAGTGCGAAGATTGCCACCATGGCGGCGAGTGACTGGGATTTGCCATAACGGGATGCTATGAAGTCCGCAATCGAGGTGGTGTTGTTGCGCTTGCTGATGAAGATGATACGGCGCAACAGGGGAGCGCCAAAGACAAAAACGAGTAACGGGCCGAGATAGATTGGCAAAAAGCCGAGCCCCTCCTGAGTGGCTCGGCCTACGGCACCGTAAAACGTCCAGGAGGTGAAGTAGACCGCCAGTGACAGAGCATAGATATGGGTACGTGCCAGTCGGCGACGGTAGAGACCAGGATGCTTGTCGCCGGCCCAGGCAATAACAAAAAGAATCGAAATGTAGGTGATGGAAATTAAGACCAGCAACCAGGCACTAATCATAGTTCGCTCTTTTTATTCTACCCGGGGTTCTCGGGAGCGGTTTTGGGTATCGTCATTCGCCGCAAACGGTCATCAACAGTTTGTCCTGCGGGTCCAGTTTTTTCATGTTATCAAGCCGTGGGGCGCCGTCTGAACCCAGTGGTACAAGTTCGCGGGCATTGCAGTTAAGAATATGAATCCGATGAGAAACAGCATCGATCATTTTCTGCTCAAAGCGATACAGGGTGAAGCGCAAAACGTCCGGGTTTGACGGGGTTTCGCTGATGCTTTTGGTATCGACTGTCGAGAAAGCATTGACGTAAGGGAAGAAAAACGTCCATGGGCGCCATAAAATGCCGTTGCTCTCCGTGTCCACAATGACAGCCTCTTCGGGCATCAGGGACTGCTTTTGTTCAAACCAGGTGTATTCGGTGTAGATGAGGTACCCGAGCATACCAGCCCCGGCAAAGACTGGAATGATCCATTTCGGAGCAAGGTTTCGGGTCATAGCCCGGATTCCGAGCGCAATACCTGCGGCTCCGAGGCCGCAAACAACGGTAGCGACAAACGTCCAGAACATAAAATGGGTTTCCTTAAAAAGAACGGGCTCCCTCTCAGAGGAAGCCCGTTCGTCATCAACCTACTGATTCATTGAATGAATCAGGCTGATTCGTTGCTTAGTGGTCGTGAGCCTGACTCGCACCACGTGGGTAGCGGACGCTTTCAACCAGTTCCTGAATCTCAACGGGCGGTTCTTCAGTTGCGTTGGACACAATGAAGGCTACCGCAAAGTTGACGACAGCACCAACCGCACCGATCGACAGCGGGGAAATACCCAGCACCCAGTTTTCAGGGGTGTCTGCCAGGTTGTTGGTGCCCGGGATGAACAGCCAGCCCTTGTACACAAAAATGTACGTAAGGGTAAAGGCCAGACCGGTCAGCATGCCAGCGATGGCGCCGACATTGTTAACCCGCTTGGAGAAAATACCCATCATCAGTGCGGGGAACAGAGAGGCGGCTGCAATACCGAACGCCAATGCCACCACTTGTGCGGCGAACCCCGGGGGATTGGCGCCAAGATAGGTGGCGACCACTATGGCAACGGCCATGGAAATTCGGGCTGCCATCAACTCGCCTTTTTCGGTGATATTGGGGTTGATCGAGCCTTTGATCAGGTCGTGACTGACCGCCGACGAAATTGCCAGCAACAGACCCGCTGCCGTGGACAGTGCTGCTGCCAGACCACCGGCGGCAATCAGGCCGATAACCCATCCCGGCAGGTTGGCGATTTCCGGGTTGGCCAGTACCAGGATATCCCGGTTAACGACCAACTCGTTGCCTTCCCAGCCACGAGCCTGAGCAGTGCTCTCGAACTCTGGCGAGTCGTTGTACAGCTGGATACGACCGTCTTCGTTCTTGTCGGTGAACTGAATCAGTCCGGTTACTTCCCACTCTTTGATCCAGTTTGGACGCTCATCATATTGGATCGGCTCCGCTTGGGTGCCTTCCGGGTAGATGGTGGTCATCAGGTTCAAACGAGCCATGGAAGCAACGGCAGGCGCTGTCAGGTAAAGCAGGGCGATGAAAACAAGCGCCCAGCCTGCAGACCAGCGTGCATCCGCCACTTTAGGCACAGTGAAGAACCGGATAATAACGTGGGGCAGACCAGCGGTACCGATCATCAGGGTCAGCGTGAACAGAACCATATTCAGTTTGTTGTCCACATCAGCGGTGTACTCGTTGAAACCGAGATCCGTGATGACCTGGTTCAGCTTGTCCAGAATCGGCATGCCGGAGTCCACGTGAGTGGAAAACAGGCCGAGAGGAGGCAGAGCATTACCGGTCAACTGCAGGGAGATGAAGACGGCAGGAATGGTGTACGCGGTAATCAGTACGCAGTACTGAGCCACCTGCGTATAGGTGATGCCCTTCATGCCGCCAAGTACGGCGTAGACGAATACCACCACAGCCGCAATGATCAGACCCATGGTAGCGTCTACTTCCAGGAAGCGAGAGAAGGCTACGCCGGCACCAGCCATCTGGCCGATGACGTAGGTCACGGACGCTACGATCAGACAGATAACCGCTACGAGGCGGGCATTCTTGCTGTAGAAGCGGTCACCAATGAACTCGGGAACCGTAAACTTACCAAACTTACGCAGGTAAGGCGCCAGAAGCATGGCCAGCAGAACGTAGCCGCCTGTCCAGCCCATCAGGAACGTCGAGTTTGCATAACCACCAGCGGCAATCAGGCCCGCCATGGAGATAAAGGATGCTGCGGACATCCAGTCAGCACCGATCGCCGCACCGTTGGTGATCGGGTGAACGCCGCCGCCGGCAACGTAGAAATCACTCGTACTACCGGCTTTCGCCCAGATGGCGATACCGATATAGAGGGCGAATGAGCCGCCCACAAATAATAGGTTAATGGCAAATTGACTCATTCGAACTTACTCCTCATGCACGTCGAATTTTTCATCGAGCTTGTTCATCCGCCAGGCGTAATGGAAGATCAACGCGATGAAAGTAAGAATCGAACCCTGTTGGGCGAACCAGAAGCCGAGGTCGGTTCCGCCAATGGGGATTCCGGCGAGCATGGGGCGAAGCAGTATCGCAAACCCATAAGACACGAGGGCCCAGACAATAAGGCTCCCGAATATAAGGCGTAGGTTCGCCTTCCAGTAGTTCACAGCATCGTAGTCATGACCTGACATAGGATCACTCCTGTATTGTTGTTGTGGAGGTTGGGTGGGTTTTCTGTGAAGTGTTGGTTGTAGAGAAATTATTATTCATATAGTTCTTCTCCGACGTGATGTCCTATTCGACTTTACCCGTCAAGCGATAGATAGATATTGGCAAAAGGTCTAATTCTCAGTTATTTGAGGGACAAAAGGTCTGCAAACGCGACACAGTTCCGGGGCTCTAGCCTTGTCGATGGATATTCTTCAGTTGTCGGTAGTACTTCAGTTTGCCATTGAAGTCACGCAGGCTGGTGACACCGCTTTTTTGTGCTTTATTGATAACAGCGAGGGTTAACTCAGCCGTCACCATGGCGTCGGCAGCGGCATGGTGTCGGGCGCTGACTTCCAGGTCGAAAAAATCGGCCCAGTTGTCCAGTCCTTTGCCCCCGGTTTTGGAGTTGGGGAAGTAGGCGGGAAGCATCTCGGCGACATCGAGCCAGGTGTGGGGCTGGGTGTAGCCCAGTGTTTGCTTGAGAGCCTTTTCAAGGAATTTCTGGTCAAAGGCGGAATGGTAGGCAAGGATAGGGTCGCCATTCATCCATTCCAGCAGATGGAGCAGTGCGTCTTCTGTCTCATGTCCCTGAGTCAGGGCTTCCGGCCCAATGCCGTGGATGAGTACCGTCTCGCTGATGTCCAGCTCCGGGCGACGCAGGATCAGATCAAACTGGTCACCCAGGTCAATGGCGTTGTGCCGGATGGCCACCGCGCCAATGGCGATGACATTGTCTTTTGCCGGGTTGAGGCCGGTCGTTTCCAGATCAAGTACGATCAGCCGGCAGTCTGACAGGCGCTGGTCTCCGGCGGTTTTTGGCGTTGGCAAGTGTTCTCGGTCGTGACCACCGGTGCTGCCGGCCCTGCGCCGTTCGATCCAGTCTTTGATCTGCTCCAGCATAACTGTTGACCCGGTTTTCAGAGTTGGTAGGTGATTTCCAGTTTCTGTTGCAGGCGTTGTGCCTGGCGGAAGGATTCGCGAAGAATCCGGCGGTCCAGCGGGTTAAGGTCATCCGGGTTTATATAATTGGACAGGGGCTCGCCCCGGTCCAGCATTTCCTGGTGTGCCCTCATCCGGATAGCCTGGATCAGGCTGTAGGCCTCCTGCCATGCGTTGGCGTCTTTGGTGTCAAAGACACCTTTTATGGCGAGCTGTTGCATGCGCTCCAATGTGTTGGCCGAGCCGACGCTATTGGCGAGGGCAAATACCCGAACGGCTTCCACGAAAGGAGCAAGCCCCTGGCGCTTCAGATCAAGTGTGTTTTTCTTGCCATCCGGGGCATAACGGAAGTTGCGGAACATGGTCAGGGGAGGTTTGCGGGTAATGGCGTTGCCCGCCAGCATCTTCTGGAACAGGTCGTTCTTGCGTATGCGCGTAAGCACTTTATCCAGCAATCGTTCCAGTGGTTCCATTGGCCCGAATACCGCCCGCATGTCGAGAAAAATGGACGAATACACCAGATTCTGCGGGGTTGAGGCGTCAATGAAACGGGCAAACCAGTCATCCCACTCCCTGCCGCTAAGGCACAGTTTGGGATTGCTGGCCATGATATTACCCTTGCACAGGGTAAAGCCGCATTCCGCCAGCTCCTTGTTGACGGTTTCCGCGAAGGGCAGCAGTTTTTCCCTGACCTGTGCCTCGGTCATCCCCTCCGGTGTCTGGAACAGGATGCCGTTGTCCTGATCCGTTAACAGGGTTTGTTCCTGCCGACCTTCGCTTCCGAATGTCAGCCAGGTGAAAGGGATGCCGGGGTCGTTCTTCTTGATGTTCAGTTCCAGGACCCGTCTTACAGTGACATCGTTCAAGGTGGTAATGATTTTTACCACCTGACCGGAATCTGCCCCGTGAGCGAGCATCGCGTCCACCAGTCGGGACACATCCTTTCGGAGGCTGACCAGGGTGCGGAGATGGCTGGCAGTGCCAATGGTTCTGGCAAGGTTGACCAGATCGACCCGCTGAAGCGAGAACAGATCACGCTCGGATACCATGCCAATCAGTCGGTGCTCGTCATCCACCACGCAGATGTGAGCAAAGTGATGCTCTGCCATCAGCATGGCGGCTTCAAAAGCGTCTGCGTTGGCTGTGAGGCAGCAGGGGTTCCGGGTCATGACCTGGCCGATAGGCGTGTCCAGAGGGCCCTTCTCCTCTGCCACCATGGTTCGCAGGTCCCTGAGGGTGAATATACCCGTGGGATGCCGTTCGTCATCGGTGATCACGATGCTCCCGACACTGTTTTCGTGCATGCGCGCAACCGCTTTTCGGACCGGGAGGTCCGGCGAGCAGACGATGGGATTGCGAATAGCGTAGCGTTCCAGCGGGGTGTCCAGCGAGTTACTGGAACCAATGGAAGCCATGGCGCCGGTCTGTATGCGCTGATTCACCTGATCAAGCAGGCTGCTGACGCCGCGAAGGCAGAAATCACGAAAGGGATCACTCTGCGAGAACAGCATGACAAAGGTGTCGTGTTCAATGCTAAGGCAGAAGGTGTCTCCGGAGGCGCGATGCAGTGTGCGGGTGGGGCGTTCTCCAATCAGCGCGGCCAATGGAAAACATTCGCCCTGGCTGATCTCAAAGGTGGTTTCGGTTTCTCCGTCCCGGTCTCGCTCCCGTTCGCCGCGAATACGGCCCTGTTTGACCACGTAGAACCGTTGTACCGGGCCATCGTCCGGTGACAGCACCACATCGCCATCGGCGTAGAATCTCAGCGAGGCATGCTCGGCATAATGGGCCAGATGTGCATCGTCCATGTTTGAAAAAGGCGAATGCTCCCGCAGAAATGCCATGATGGCACGGGTATTCTGGGGGCGTGCACTGTCTTGCGATGCGGCAGTCATAATCGCGGTCCGTTGTCGTGCTTATGAGCCTGAAGTGTAGACCAACGGTCTATCTACCGGCCCTACGATGGTTGTCTGAGCGCGGGCCAGCCCCGGCCCGGCAGTGGGTAGGGCGAGGGGCCTCCTTTATGATGGGTGAGCCGGGTGGTAAAGTCCATGCAACTTCGACCGTAAATGATATCGCCATGACAACCAAAGATGAGCGCCTGAGCTTCCTGGAGGAAATGAAGGATGTCCGCCGTATCCGGAAGCCGAACAAAGCCGATGTTAAAGCCCCAAAGGATCTGACCCCAGGGCACCTTGAGCGTCAGCGGTCCGCCATAGATCAGCCGCACAGAGACTGCAATCCACTGACGGCGGATATGGTTGAGCCTCTGACAGCGCACGATGTTCTCTGTTGGCAACGGCCCGGAGTTCAGCATGGCGTATTCCGTAAGCTCCGTCTTGGGCAATACCCGATCGAAGCGCGCCTGGACCTGCACCGGATGACCGTTGAAGAAGCGCGTCGGGATGTATTCGGCTTCATTAATGATTGCGTGCGCTATGGACTTCGATCCGTCATTATTCTCCACGGCAAGGGAGAGCGTAACCCCGACGGTATCGCCCAGCTCAAGAGCCATCTGGCCAAATGGCTGCCAGAGTTGGAAGATGTGCTGGCGTTTCATTCGGCCCAGAAGCGCCATGGCGGCACCGGCGCCGTCTATGTCATGGTCCGCAAGGGCGACCGCGACAAACAGCGTAACCGTGAGATTCACGGATCCTGACTATTCACCAACGCCGATAAGATCGGTTTGGAGGTAAGTGTGAAGCAACTGATGTTGGTACTTTTTGTAGTAGCGGCACTGGCCGGATGTAAAGACCGGGTTATGTGGAATGACAACGGCAAGGTGGAAGAGGCAACAACCGACCGCGAGGTCTGGGACTCCCAAGGTAAAATGGAAACCGGCGAACGGAAGATCTGGACGGATAAGGACGGCAACGACGTCATCAAATAAGAACGCTCAGCGTTCATAATAATAAAACTCAGCCGGGGCCAATGCTCTGGGCAGCAGGGGAGAGAACAACCATGGCCGTGAGCCTTACCGTTAATGGCCGGGAGCGGATGCTCGACATAGACAGCGATACTCCGCTGTTGTGGGTGATCCGCGATGAACTCGGACTGAAAGGTACCAAATTTGGATGCGGCATGGGGCTCTGCGGCGCCTGTACCGTGCACCTGAACGGGCATCCGGTGCGTTCCTGTTCCACCCCGGTAGAATTGGCCGACGGTGGGGATGTGACGACCATCGAAGGTCTGTCGCAAGATGGAAACCTGCATCCTTTGCAAAAGGCATGGGTCGAACATGGCGTGCCCCAATGCGGTTACTGCCAGTCCGGCCAGATCATGAGCGCCGCCCACCTTTTGCAGCACAACGACGCTCCCTCTCACGATGATATCGTCGCGGCCTTGAGCGGAAACCTTTGCCGTTGCGGTACCTATTCCCGCATCATCGCGGCGGTTGAGTCTGTGGTTGTTGACGACGCTGCCCGACCTGATCGGGGGGAAGCGTAATATGTCCATGAATCGACGCGACTTCCTGAAGGTAACCGCCGGCTCCTCCGGCGGGCTGGTCTTGTCCCTGTCGCTTCCGGGCTGCGCTGGCATCCAGAATGGTTATGATGAGCAGGATGGTAGCTGGAAACCGGATGCCTGGCTGGAGCTGACGACCGATGATCAGGTCTACTTCACCTTGGCGCGTGTTGAGATGGGGCAGGGAACTTACACTGGCCTGACCACCCTCATTGCGGAAGAGCTCGGGGTGGCGCCAGCCTCCATCAAACCGCGATTTGCCCCTGCGGCCCCGGAATACCGTAATCCCCTCTACAACCTGCAATTGACCGGCGGCAGCACCAGTCTGGCGACCAGTTGGCAGCCGTTACGGGTGGCGGGAGCCTCTGCCCGTATGATGCTGGTTGCTGCCGCAGCCAATGTCTGGGAAGTCAGCCCCGCTGAGTGCCGGGCGGTCGAAGGCAGGGTCATCCATCCGAACGGGCGCGACAGCCTGGCTTACGGTCGGCTGGTAGAACTGGCGGCGAAGCAGCCGGTGCCGGAGGCTCCGTCACTCAAACCCCGTGAGGAGTGGAAGTACATAGGCAAGGAACGGGGACGCCTGGATGCCGAAGCCAAGTCCACCGGCGCGCCAATCTACGGCATTGATGTCGAACTGCAAGGCATGGTTTACGCCGTGGTGTCCCGCCCCGCGCGCTATGGCGCCCGGGTAAAGTCATACGATGACACCGCTGCTCGCCGGTTACCGGGTGTGCTGGATGTGTTTGAGATCGAGCGTGGCGTGGCGGTTGTGGCTGACAAATACTGGCGGGCCCGTAAGGCCCAGGACGCCCTGACGATCGAATGGGACAACGACGGCGCGTTGGATGTGTCCTCCGAACAGGTGTTCTCCTCGTACCACAAAGCCGCTGATGAAGACCCGGGGGAACGCGAGCGCAGCGAAGGTGATTATGACGACGCACAACAAGGTGCGGAGCGCGTGGTGGAGGCCAGCTATGAGCAGCCTTACCTTGCCCATGCGACGTTGGAACCGATGAATGCCACGGCGTGGTATCGGGACGGCGCCATTGAAGTCTGGGCACCGACCCAGGCACCCGATCTTGGTCGGATCGCGGCTGCGAGGGTGACGGACCTCTCGCCCGATGAGGTGACCATCCATACCACCTTCCTCGGCGGTGGCTTTGGGCGCCGGCTGACCAATGATTACATTGAGGAGGCGGCGTCTGTCGCCTACCGGGTACGCAAACCGGTCAAGCTGATCTGGTCGCGGGAAGAAGATACCCGTCACGATGTTTATCGTCCGGCCATGCTGCACCGGATGCGGGCCAGTGTCAGTGGCGATAACGTCACTGGCTGGCACCATCAGATTGTTGGCCCGCAGATACTGGACTGGTACGTACGCAATGCGGCACCAGCCCAGTACCCGTGGGCTCCGAAATTCCTGTACGGCACTTTGGGGCGCGTTGGGCTGCTCGCCGAGGGTGTCGCGACTCCCAAGGATCATTCCGCCATCGAAGGTGCCATAGAATATCCGTATCGGGTGCCGAATATCGACATACGCCATACCCACACAGATCCGGGGGTGCCGGTGTCCTGGTGGCGGTCCGTGGGTTTCTCTCACAACGGCTTTGCTGTTGAAACCTTTATGGATGAGCTGGCTCATGAGCAAGGCCATGACCCGTACCGGTTTCGGCGCTCATTGATTGACCACGAACCTAGACACCTGGGCGTGCTGGACAGGGTTGCCCAACTTGCCCAATGGGACAGCGGCGCCCCCGAAGGACGGGCCCGTGGTGTTGCTCTGTTTCGCAGTTTTGGCACCTACGTGGCCCAGGTGGTTGAGGCCAGCGTTGAGTTCGGGGAAATCCGGGTGCACAGGGTGTACTGTGCTGTGGATTGCGGCCAGGTGGTCAATCCGGACATTGTTCGCGATCAGATCGAGGGCGGTATTATCTTTGGCCTCACGGCAGCGCTCCACGGCAACATTACCCTGGAAGGCGGACAGGTCCAGCAAAGCAATTTCCACGATTACCCGCTCATGCGTCATGATCAGCGGCCCGAGGTGGTGGTGGACATCATCGATAGCGATGAATCGCCCACCGGTGTGGGGGAGCCCGGTGTACCTCCGGTGATACCAGCTTTGGGTAACGCGTTGTTTGCCCTGACCGGGAAACGCCAGCGCAGCCTTCCCCTGAAAGCCACGGTATGATCCATGGCTTTCCAGGCCGACCGGTGAGCGTTCGTTGGCCTTTGCGGGCCGCTCGCTCATCCTTATAATGGTAATCATCAAGCGCTGATCCGGCGTGTCTGTTCCGAGGTGATTTTTGTTTGACGTAACCCGCTACGCCATTGCCGCGCAGTCCATCATTGATGCCGGCCGGTTTCTCTACGGCCCGGGCTGGTCGCCGGCTACCAGCAGCAACTATTCTGCGCGGATCGATGATGAGCATATCGCCGTCACGGTGTCCGGCCGACACAAAGGCCAGCTGGTGGCGGGTGATGTCATGGTGGTGGACCTTTCTGGTAACCCCATCCAGAGCAATGCCCGATCGTCGGCGGAAACACGTTTGCATACGGTGCTTTACCAGACCTTTCCGGACGTTGGTGCGGTGTTGCATACCCACTCTGTCAAGGCAACGGTGTTGAGCCGGCTGCTGCCCGCCGGAGAACCGCTGAAGTTACAGGGGTACGAGTTACAGAAAGCGTTTTCCGGGGTTGATACCCACGAGTCGCAACTGACCGTGCCGGTGTTCGACAATACTCAGGATATTCCGGCGCTGGCGGACCAAACCAGAGATTGGTTTCGTCAGCATCCTGAACAACCGGGTTACCTGATTCGTGGGCACGGCCTTTATACCTGGGGCAGGACCATGTCAGACTGCCTGCGCCACGTCGAAGCCTTTGAATTCCTTTTCGAATGTGAGCTTGAAACCATGAGGGTCCGCCGATGACAACCTTGAGTATTTTTGACCAGAGTGTGCCCGAATCCCCCCGCATCGTGACCGAAGACGCGGGCAAAATCGCTAACCTGTTGGCAGAGCACGGCGTGCGCTTTGAACAATGGGCTACCCGGGATCTGCCTGCAGACGCGTCATCTGACGACATTCTTGAGGCCTATTCCGGTGAGATCCAGGCGCTGAAGGAGGAATGTGGCTTCCAGGCAGCGGATGTCATCAGCCTGAACCCGGACAACCCCCAGAAAGAGGCCTTCCGCCAGAAATTTCTTGATGAGCATGTGCACAGCGAAGACGAGGTGCGTTTCTTTGTTCGCGGGCAGGGCCTGTTTTACCTGCATTTTGGTGACCAGGTGTACGCTGTTCTGTGCCAGAAAAATGACCTTATCAGCGTGCCGGATGGCACACGCCACTGGTTTGATATGGGGCCGGAGCCTGCGTTTACCTGTATCCGTCTGTTTACCAACCCGGAAGGCTGGGTGGCAGACTTCACGGGTGAAGACATCGCCAGCCGGCTGCCGCGCTATGAACGCCTGGCGGGAGTGGCTGGATGATCCGCGTGATCCTGACGGATATCGAGGGAACCACCAGTTCGATCTCCTTTGTGCATGAGGTTTTGTTTCCCTACTCGGCGAAGCATATGGCCGAGTTTGTACGGGAAGGTGCGGCGGACAGCACGGAAATCCGTGAGCAGTTGGATGCCGTTGCCCACACGTCAGGTGTCGCCAGGGAGGATATCGACGGGCTTGTTGAGGTGCTGGATACCTGGATTCGGGAAGATCGCAAGGAAACACCTTTGAAGGCCTTGCAGGGAATGCTCTGGGAGCAGGGTTACCAGCAGGGTGCTTTCCGGGGGCACATCTACGACGATGCCGCCGAGTATCTGCAGCGTTGGCATGATCGGGGATTGCGTCTCTTCGTATATTCTTCCGGTTCGGTGAAGGCACAGAAGCTGATTTTCGGTTTCAGCGAAGCCGGGGATTTAACGCCATTCTTTTCCGGTTACTTCGATACCCGTATCGGCGGTAAGAAGGAATCAACTTCCTACAGCAACATCATCGACGAATTGGGTGTCGAACCCAGAACGGTGCTGTTCCTCTCCGATGTCGAGGCCGAACTGAAGGCCGCTGAGGAAGCTGGCCTGCGCACGGTCTGGCTTGTGCGTGAGGGAGATCTGCCGGACACGAAGCGGGCGGTGGCTACGGACTTTGCAGGGGTCGACAGGTTTCTGCAGCAGGGTTGACCCTCCATGGTGCCTGACGTTCGATGCCTGATAATGCCTTTGGTGTGCCTATACCTTGCCGGCTGCGTGCCGGATTCCGGTGTTCCAGATATGATGGATGGGTACGTTGTGAGCGTGGCCGATGCCCTGGAACTGCACCCCGAACTCTCCGATATAGCTCCTGTTCCCCAGATCCCGCGCCGACGGGAGCGCGTTCTCGACATGCCGGATCTGGACATGGGAATGCTCGATTTCCTGTCTCTTTACGGGTGTGAGTTGCAATACGTGGTCGGCGAAAGGAATTCGATCATGGGGCGGGTAATGCAACCGTTGAATCGATTGCGTTATGAAACACGGTTTATCCGTGCCGCTGAGACCTGTATTTCGGAGACCGATGGTGAGGATATACAGGAAGAACTGGAAGAGGCCATCGCCCATAAAACCGAGTCGCTCCCCATTGCGATATGGAACGCCACCTGGGGGGTGGAAGAGATTGAGCGTCTGTTTACCCTGTCGCAGGGATATTATCCCGGGAGCGGCGATGACAAGGTTCTGGCGGAGTTGTCCTCGGGCGTAAAGCGAGTCAACCAGACGGTAAGAGGCCTGCTGGACGGCAACACAGATGAGCCGTTGGATTATGTGGGTGGTGTGCATCAACTCTGGCAGGCGGAACATCGTGCGGGTCAGTTATTAAACAGCGCTCGGCTGATCACAGCGCGGCTTGAGGACGCAACGGCTCTGTTGACCAGAAGAGTGGAAGGGGCACCACTTTGCTCGGGGTCGGAGCCTGAGGCGCCGCCCGACGAGCTCGTGGATATCTATACCGACGGTTACGGCGCTGATATTGAGGACTATCTCGGCCGCATTGAGCAGGCGAGGGAGGCGCTGATCAAACCGCTGGATACGCTCGCCGCCCAGCAGTCAGAGACCATGCCGTCTGCGTTCCGCGATTGGTATCGGCTCTATCTGGAAACGGGCAATACCGACAGTGTCTGGGGACAACTGGCCCGCGCCATTACGGCCCATAAAGAGCGTTGGCAGCAGTTGCTCACCCAGTGCGGAGCGTTTCCCCAGTAGCGCTCAACCATGTCTGGCATGATGACCGGGAGCGCATCAACGCTGGCTTTCGGGGGTTACCCGCAGGATTTCCTCGACCGTGGTGGAGCCGGCGGCCACTTTCTGCGCGCCGCTAAGCCGCAGGGATTTCATGCCATCCTTGTACGCATCCACTCTCAGTTGGTCCAGTTCGCACTGCTCGGTAATCTGCCGGATCAGGTTGCCGGACAGTTGCATGATTTCATACACGCCGGCCCGACCATAGTAACCGGTGTTTCGGCACTCCAGGCAGCCAACCGGGTGGTAGACCTGCTTGGGCATGGTGGCTTTCCAGGGTCGGGTCAGGCTTTGCCAGGCCTGCGCGTCCACCGGCCCTGGCGCCTTGCAGTGGGGGCACAGGGTTCTGGTTAGCCGTTGTGCCATTACGCCCAGCACCGTGGCACGAATCAGGTAGGGGGGGATGCCCAGTTCCATCAAGCGGGTGATGGCGCTGGGGGCATCGTTGGTGTGCAGGGTGGACAGCACAAGGTGTCCGGTCAGAGCGGCCTGAACCGCCATTTCTGCAGTTTCCAGGTCACGGATCTCACCAATCATGATGATGTCCGGATCCTGTCGCAGCAGCGCCCGCACGCCCGAGGCAAACGTCAGTTCGATGTTGGTCTGAACCTGCATCTGGTTGAAGGCCGGCTCCACCATCTCAATCGGGTCCTCGATGGTGCAGATGTTCACCTCGGGAGTGGCCAGTTGCTTGAGGGTTGAGTACAGGGTGGTGGTCTTGCCAGAGCCGGTAGGGCCGGTGACCAGAACAATGCCGTGGGGGTGATCGGTAATAGCCTGCCAGCGTTCCCGGTCTTCCTTGGAAAACCCCAGTTGTTCGTAGGACTTCAACAGCACTTCCGGATCAAATATCCGCAACACCATTTTCTCGCCAAACGCGGTTGGCATGGTGGCCAGCCGCAACTCCACTTCGCTGTTGTCCGGCTTTCGGGTTTTTATGCGGCCGTCCTGGGGGCGGCGCTTTTCCGCCACGTTCAGCCTGCCGAGAATCTTCAGGCGGCTGGTCACGGCCACGCCGACCTGGTCCGGGAATTCGTAGACGTTGTGCAGCACCCCATCGATGCGAAAGCGCACCTGGGTGACATTGCGCCGTGGTTCTATGTGGATATCCGATGCGCGTTGGTCGAAGGCGTACTGCAGCAGCCAGTCAACAATCTTGACCACGTGCTGGTCGTTGGCATCCGGGTGTTCGCTGGCCCCAAGGTCCAGCAGTTGCTCGAAATTCTGGGTACCGGCGGGGTTGGCTGCGTTGTTGCCGCCTGCCTTGCTGACGGAGCTCGCCAGTTGATAGAACTCAACGGTGTAACGGCGGATATCCTCGGGGTTGGCGACCACGCGGCGGATGTCTTTTCTCACCGCCTGGCGCAGGTTGCCTTCCCAGTCATTCTTGAAGGGTTCGGTGCTGGCGATGAGAACTTCATCCTCACCTATTTCAACCGCGAGAATGCCGTGTCGCTGGGCAAAGGCATAGGACATCACCCGGGCAATCGCGGGTGTATCTATCTTCAGAGGGTCGATGTGGTAATAGGGCTGCTCCGCCCACTCCGCGAGCCATTGGGTCAGTCTGTCCAGATCCAGGGTGCGGCCGGTTTTCTGGCTCTCCAACCCGGCCTTGGCGACCAGTTCCAGTGGGTGGCGCTGGCTAGCGGGCCCGCTGCCCCCTGTCTGGATACCAATGTTGGCCGAGAGAACCCGTTCGGCATCCTCCTGGGTAATCTCACCACCGGTGACCAGCGCCGTGCAGATATCCCTCAGGGTCAAGGTACTTCTATGTGGCGCGGGTGGATGAGTGCTGTCGGCCATGATGCGTTCCCTGTCAGGTTTCGGTAACGGGCTGCGGACGGTTCACCTTAAGGTGGACCATGGCCACAGTAAACAGCAGGAAGGTCAGCACCGCGATGATCAGAGGGGTGATAGCGCCTTCGCTGAGCCAGGACGATACGACGTACTGGGTAAAATAGAAAATCACCACGAAACTGAGCCAGATGTAACCACGGTTGTGGCCCCGGAACACTGGTACGGCAAACGCCAGCAGCGGGACCAGCTTTACGCTGAGCATCAGCGTGACGGATACGCCCTCGACCTGCGCGGGGTAAAAGGTGCTGACAAGCAGGGCCGCCAGGGTGGCCAGATAAAGCAGAATGGTCAGCCGGGCGGTTATTCGGGCTTTGGGGTTGTGAAGCATTCGGTGATCCGTTGTGGTTGAGTGGCGCCGGGGTTAGTGCAATTTCATGGCAAGCCGCGCAAGGCGCTCGCCAAACGTCTGGCATATGGCTTTTTCATGGTCGTTCACGGACTGTGGCTCTCCGGTGCCAGCCCAGTGGGAAGGGCCGTAGGGCGTACCCCCGGCGGAGGTCTCGTTGAGCGCGCTTTCCGAATAGGGCACACCGCACAGCACCATTCCATGATGCAGCAGTGGCACCATCATCGTCAGCAGGGTGCTCTCCTGACCGCCATGCAGGCTGCCAGTGGACGTAAACGCGCCGGCGGGCTTTCCGCTGAGGGTTCCGTTCAGCCACAGGTCGCCGGTGCTGTCGAGGAAATACTTCAGCGGTGCTGCCATGTTGCCGAACCGGGTCGGGCTGCCGATGGCCAGGCCCGCACAGTTCGCAAGATCATCCTTGCTGGCATAGGGCGCGCCGTCGTCCGGTACCGCAGGCAGGGACGCCTCGGTGTCCGGCGACACGCTGGGCACGGTGCGAATTCTGGCATCCATACCCTGCACCCGGGATACACCCCGGGCAATCTGGGCGGCCAATTCGGCCGTTTGCCCAGTGCGGCTGTAATACAGCACCAGGATATAGGGCGAGGTGGTCGCCATTGGAGATCTCCGGTTAGAGAATATTCAGGACATTTTCAGGCGGTCGGCCCAGGGCTACCTTGTTACCCCTGATTACGATGGGCCGCTCGATCAGCTTCGGAGTGTCGACCATCGCTTTGATCAGCGTCTCACGGCCAAGCTCGGGGTCGTCCAGGCCCTGTTCCTTGTATTCCTTTTCCCCGGTTCTCATCAGCTCTCTGGGAGTGATGTCCAGGGCTGCAAGGATCTGTTCCAGGATTTGCTCTGTCGGTGGCGTTTCCAGGTAACGTATAATGTCCGGTTCAACACCTTGTTCGCGAAGGAGTTCAAGGGTTTGCCGGGATTTTGAACAGCGCGGATTGTGGAAAATTCGGGTTGGTTCTGTCATGGTTCTCCCTCTTCCCAGGTCAGGTTAACCGCAAGTTTGTCTGAGCGCCGTAGTCTAACAGGAGGCCACCCTTTGCAATACCCTGCGCGATATCCTGCAAAGTACTCTGCACTGGTGCGTTATTCCACCAGGTTGTGCAGGATCGGTATACTATTGGCCTTGTTGCCGCTGGCAGGCTGCCAGAACCACGAGTTTGAAAAGTCGGACGGAACCGTACTGCAGTGGGAGAGCCTGAGGGGCCACTGGGTGCTGGTCAATTATTGGGCCGAGTGGTGCAAACCCTGCCTGGAGGAAATTCCGGAGCTGAACAGTATCGACACCGCCAGTGCAGTGGTGGTCCTCGGTGTGAATTTTGATGATGTTCGTGGCCAGGAACTGATCGACCTGGGGCGAAGAATGGGTATTGAGTACAGCATGCTGGCAGAGGATCCAGGGCCGCAATTTGGCTGGGAAACACCCGTGGCCCTGCCCGCAACGTTTATTGTGGATCCGGATGGAGACCTCGTCGAGGCCCGCTTCGGCCCGCAAACTGAAGAAGACATCAAAGAATTGATTGGTCGCTGACCTGGCCCCGAACCGCCATTAACCTGCAGGAAATTTCCGACGCTATGTCACAGACCTTTGTCCACCTCCGCGTGCATTCCGAATATTCCATGGTCGATGGCCTGGTGCGCGTGAAACCCCTGATCGGTCGTGTTGCAGAACTGGGCATGCCCGCTGTCGGGCTTACGGAGCAGTCCAATATGTGCTCCCTGGTGCGTTTCTACAAGGCGGCCATGGGTGCTGGGGTGAAGCCCATTATCGGCGCAGACCTGTGGGTCGAAAACCCGGACGAGCCCGACAACCCGTTTCGCATCACTCTGCTGGCCCGTAACAACGATGGCTACCTGAATCTGACCGAAGTGGTCTCGCTGGGGTACACAGAGGGGCAGCGTTTCGGTAAGCCAATTATCCAGCGAAAGTGGCTGGAAAGCCGCGCCGAAGGGCTGATTGCCCTGTCTGGAGCGCGACTGGGGGATGTGGGTAAAGCGCTGATGTCGGGCAAGCTGGACTTTGCCAGACAGCGTGCCGAATACTGGATGAACCTTTACCCGGGGTCGTTTTACCTGGAGTTGCAACGCACCGGGCGCCCCGGGGATGAAGATTGCCTGCACCTGAATGTTGAGTTGGCGGAGGCATTGGGCTGCCCGGTGGTGGCGACAAACGATGTCCACTTCCTCCATGCCGAGGATTTCGAAGCCCATGAGGCAAGGGTCTGCATTGGCGAGAGCCGGACCCTGGACGACCCCAGGCGGGAGCGTCGTTTCAGCGACCAGCAGTACCTGCGCAGCGCCGATGAAATGATTGAGCTGTTCTCTGATATCCCCGAGGCAGTCGAAAATACGGTGGAAATTGCCCGACGCTGCTCGGTCCCGGTGCGTATGGGGGAGTATTTCCTGCCGAACTACCCCATTCCCGATGGCATGACCATGGATGACTACTTCCGAAAGGTGTCGGAAGAGGGGCTGGAAGAGCGGCTGGCGAAAACCCTCAGCAAGGACGACCCGGAATACGACAGCAAGCGCGAGGCCTACTACAAGCGCCTGAACTTCGAGCTGGATATCATTATCCAGATGGGATTCCCGGGCTACTTCCTGATCGTTATGGATTTCATCAAGTGGGCCAAGAATAACGGCGTGCCGGTAGGCCCTGGCCGGGGTTCCGGTGCTGGCTCCCTGGTGGCCTACGCCCAGTTGATTACCGATCTTGATCCCTTGGAATACGACCTGCTGTTCGAGCGTTTCCTGAACCCTGAACGGGTTTCGATGCCCGACTTCGACGTCGACTTCTGCATGGAAGGCCGTGATCGTGTTATCGCCTACGTGGCGGAAAAATACGGCCGCGAGGCGGTGTCCCAGATCATTACCTTCGGCACCATGGCTGCCAAGGCGGTTGTGCGGGACGTTGCCCGGGTTCAGGGCAAGTCGTACGGGCTGGCGGACAAACTCTCCAAGATGATCCCCTTCGAGCCGGGCATGACCCTGGAGAAGGCCCTGGAGCAGGAACCACAGTTGGTGGAGTTCCTGGAAAATGACGAGGAAGCCCAGGAAATCTGGGAAATGGCCCTGAAACTCGAGGGTGTGTGCCGAAACGCCGGTAAACACGCCGGTGGCGTGGTGATTGCACCCACCAAGATTACCGATTTCTCGCCACTGTACTGTGATGACGAGGGCGGCAGCCTGGTGACCCAGTTCGACAAGGGCGATGTGGAAGATGCCGGCCTAGTGAAGTTTGACTTCCTGGGGCTGCGGACCCTGACCATCATCGACTGGGCCCTGAAGATGATTAACCCGCGCCTGGAGAAACAGGGCAAGCCGGCGCTGGACATTAACGAGATTCCGCTGGACGACGTGCCTTCGTTCGACATGCTCAAGAAGGCGGAAACCACAGCGGTGTTTCAGCTTGAATCCCGCGGCATGAAAGACCTGATTCGCCGCCTGCAACCGGACTCCCTGGAGGATATGATCGCCCTGGTGGCCCTGTTCCGTCCGGGGCCACTGCAGTCGGGCATGGTGGATGACTTTATCGACCGGAAGCATGGCAGGCAGCCCATGTCATTCCCGCATCCTGATTATCAGTATGAGGGGTTGAAGCCCGTTCTCGAGCCCACCTATGGCGTTATCCTGTATCAGGAACAGGTTATGCAGATTGCCCAGGTGATGGCCGGCTACAGTCTTGGTAACGCCGACATGCTGCGCCGGGCCATGGGTAAGAAAAAGCCCGAGGAAATGGCCAAGCAGAAGCAGTTCTTTCTCGACGGCTGTGAAAACAATGACATCAACAAAACCCTGGCGGAGAACATTTTCGACCTGGTTGAAAAGTTTGCCGGCTATGGCTTCAACAAATCCCACTCGGCGGCCTACGCGCTGGTTTCCTACCAGACCCTGTGGCTGAAGGCTCATTATCCCGCTGAGTTTATGGCCGCGGTACTCACGGCGGATATGCAGAACACCGACAAGGTGGTCACGCTGGTGGAGGAGTGCCGCAGCATGGGGTTGGAGCTGCTGGTGCCCGACGTCAGCCGCTCTGAATACACCTTTACCGTCAACGATGACGGCGCCATTGTGTACGGTCTCGGCGCCATCAAGGGGCTTGGTGAGGGACCGATTGGCAGTATTCAGGCCGGCCGCGCCGACGGCGAGCCCTACCAGGATATTTTCGATTTCTGCCGCCGGGTGGATCTGAAAAAAGTAAACAAGAGGGCCATGGAGGCCCTGATCCGCTCCGGTGCCATGGATAAGCTGGGGGCAGGGCGCGCCCAGTTGATGGCCAGCATAGATAAGGCCATTCAGCAGGCCGGCCAGCAATCCCGCAACGAGTCCGTGGGCATGACCGACATGTTTGGCGACATGCTGATGGGCGGGGAAGATGGCGATCCTTATTCCGACGTGGCGAATGTGCGGGAATGGCCCAAGAAAGAGCGCCTCAAGGGGGAAAAAGACACCTTGGGCCTTTATCTGACGGGCCATCCGTTCGATGAATATGAGAAAGAAGTGCGGCGGTTCGTGCGCTCATCCATTGCTGATCTCAAACCGGCTCGCCAGCCCCAGCGTGTTGCCGGCCTTGTCGTTGCGCAACGTTCCATGAAGACCCGTACAGGGTCGACCATGGCGTTTATCACCCTGGATGATCGCAGTGCCCGCATTGAGGCCACTTTGTTTTCAGAGGCCTTTTTCGAGAATCGGGAGTTGCTTCAGTCCGACCAGGTCATTGTGGTGGAAGGCCAGGTCAGCCATGATGATTATTCTGGCCAGATGAAGATGCGCGTCAGCTCGGTGATGGACGTTGGTACGGCCCGGCAACAGTTCAGTCGTGGTCTCAAGCTCGCTATTCACGCGGATCAGCTTCAGAACGGCCTGCTGGATAAACTGGACTCCACGCTCAGGCCCTTCCGTTGTGAGGGCAGCCCGGTATGGATTGAATACAGTAGCGATAATGCCAGTACCCGTATCGAACTGGGTGAATCGTGGCGCGTACAGCCCGATGACGACCTGTTATTGGAGTTGAAATACCTCGTAGGCGACCAGTCGGTAGAACTGGTCTATGATTGATACTATCCGGCAAGGTTCATCCCGGGTATGGCGGACACGTTGAATAATGACGTTTTTGTCAGAAAGCGGACTCATACGAAGGTCCGCTTTAGCCAATGCTCAGGCGCTGCTATCTTTGTCCAAAATTCTGGTTTGGCGACTTACATTCTCGCCTTGCAAGCAAATGATGGAACATCATGAACCCTAATTATCTGGATTTCGAACAACCGATTGCCGACCTTGAAGCCAAGATTGAAGAGCTTCGCATGGTGGGAAATGATACCGATATTAACATCACCGATGAGATCAGCCGGCTGCGCAAGAAGAGTGTTAGCCTGACTGAAAGCATCTTCTCGAACCTCAAGCCCTGGGACGTGGCCCGCCTGGCTCGTCATCCCCGCCGGCCCTATACCCTCGACTACGTTGACATGATCTTTGACGACTTCGACGAGTTGCACGGTGACCGTCGTTATGCGGATGATCAGGCCATCGTCGGTGGCACTGCCCGCCTGGATGGCAAGCCAGTCATGGTGATTGGTCACCAGAAAGGCCGGGAAGTACGCGACAAGGTAAAGCGGAATTTCGGTATGCCGCGCCCGGAAGGGTACCGTAAGGCTTTGCGGCTGATGGAGATGGCAGAGCGTTTTCGCATGCCAATCCTGACCTTTATTGATACCCCGGGTGCCTATCCAGGTATCGGAGCCGAAGAGCGCGGCCAGAGTGAAGCGATCGCCTTCAACCTGGCCGTCATGTCCCGCCTGAAGACGCCGATTATTTCCACGGTGGTAGGCGAGGGTGGCTCTGGCGGTGCTTTGGCCATCGGCGTGTGCGATCAGTTGAATATGCTTCAATATTCCACCTATGCAGTCATTTCACCCGAAGGCTGCGCGTCAATCCTGTGGAAGAGTGCGGAATACGCTTCCCAGGCGGCAGAAGCGATGGGCGTGACCGCCGACCGACTGAAGGATCTTGGGCTGGCGGACAACGTTATTACAGAACCGCTGGGCGGGGCGCATCGCAGCCCGGAAGAAATGGCAGAATCGCTGCGTGAGACCCTGAGTAAGGGCATTGCCGAACTCAGTCGCCTGCCGGCCGACGAACTGGTGTCCCGCCGCTACGAGCGGTTGACCCGATATGACACCGGCCGGTAACCCCGGCTCCGGAAGAGACTGGCCGGAGGTGCTATGTACTCCGGTCAGGCACCTGCCTGATCATTCACACCTTCGCATTGCCCTCAGCGGTGGCATGGACTCCGTTCTGCTTCTTCATGTTGCCACCTGGCTGTACGCCCATAGAGGCCAGATTTCTGCGGTTCATATCAACCATCAGTTGCAGCCCAACGCCGATCAAACCGAGCGTTTCTGTCGATCGATTTGCCAGCAGCTTGGTGTGCCACTCGACAGTCACCGTGTCACCGTCAGCGGTCGCGAATCTTCGGATATTGGCGCTAGCGGCGGCGGTGTTGAGGAAGCCGCCCGGAATGCGCGTTACCAGGTGTTTGAGGAGGTTCTGGCGCCGGGAGAGTTACTGTTGATGGCCCATCATGGTGATGATCAGGCTGAAACAGTGCTGTTTCGGTTGTTGCGCGGGACTGGCATGGCGGGGCTGGGTGGTATGCCGGTGACACGCCCTCTGGGTGCTGGTCGGCTGTATCGACCACTGCTTGATTTCAGTCGCGCAGAGCTTCACGGATGGGCAGTTCAGCACGGTATCGAGTGGATGGAAGATCCCAGTAATATCGATGAGCGCTTTGATCGCAACTTTCTCCGTACGTCGATTTTTCCTCTCCTCAAGTCACGCTGGCCGTCGCTGATCAGTCGTATGGGGCATACCGCCCATTCGTGTCGAGAGGGGGACGAGTTGGCTGCAAAGCTGGCGGAAATCCACTTTAAACAATGTGCCGGGCCTTCTGGTGAGCTTTGTTTGAGTGCGCTCGGTGCACTGTCTCTGGCGGAGCAGAAAAACCTGCTGCGCTGGTGGGCAAGGTATTTTCGTTATCAGCCCCCCGCCATTGCAGACTGGCCGCAGGTTCTGGAAGATTTTCTGAGCTCGCCGGCGGACAGGGAGCCGGAGCTTCGGGGAACGGGGTTCGTGATTCGACGTTTTCGGGGGTGCCTGTACCTGGTTCCCGAGTTCACGAAATTGCCTGCCGGAAAGCCTGTCCTGGTTCCGGATCAGGCGCTATCGTGGGGTGGATGGCGATTGACGCTGGCGGCGTCAGGTAAGCCTAAAACACCGGCGCCGGAAATAAGGGTATCTACGAGGGCAGGGGGCGAACGCATCCGCCCAGCCCCTGGCGGCCCGTCGAAATTATTGAAGAACTGGCTTCAGGAAAAAAATGTTCCACCCTGGGAAAGAGCCCGGCTACCGCTGCTTCTTGAGCTGGTGGACGGCCATGAAGAAGTGGTCGGAGCTGGCGACTTGTGGGTTTCCGGCAAATACTGTGGAGAGGCCCCGGCCAGTGGCTGGCGGATTGTTGTGGAGCGGGAATGTAATTGAGAAGGTGGCGCCTTTCTGGTAGTCTGGCGTCCCATCTTGAGATGACAATCTCCCTCCTTCACCGAACCAGACAAATCACGGAATCTGCATGACGCGTTATATTTTCGTCACCGGCGGTGTCGTGTCCTCCTTGGGGAAAGGTATCGCATCGGCCTCTCTGGCTGCGATCCTAGAGGCACGCGGCCTGAAGGTCACTATTCTCAAGCTGGACCCGTACATCAACGTGGACCCCGGCACCATGAGTCCGTTCCAGCACGGTGAAGTTTTTGTCACCGAAGATGGCGCGGAAACCGATCTGGACCTGGGGCACTACGAGCGATTTATTCGCACGCCGATGTCACGCCGGAACAATTTCACCACCGGTCGCGTCTACGAGGAAGTGATTCGTAAGGAGCGCCGGGGTGATTACCTCGGTGGTACGGTTCAGGTGATTCCCCACATCACGGACGAGATCAAGCGTCGTGTGGTTGAAGGCGCTTCCGGCGCCGATGTGGCACTGATCGAAATCGGCGGCACGGTGGGCGATATTGAATCGCTGCCATTCCTTGAGGCCTGCCGCCAGTTGAAGGTGGAAGTTGGCCCGCAGCGTGCGTTGTTCATGCACCTGACCCTGGTTCCCTACATCGCCACGGCCGGTGAGATCAAGACCAAACCTACCCAGCACTCGGTAAAGGAAATGCGTTCCATCGGCCTGCAGCCGGATATTCTGCTGTGCCGTTCGGAGCACGAAGTGGACGCCAGTTCCCGTCGTAAGATCGCACTGTTCACCAACGTGGAAGAGCGGGCGGTCATTCCGTTGCAGGATGCCAAGTCCATCTACGCCATTCCGCGCATGCTGCACGAATTTGGTCTGGACCAGCTGGTTATTGAGCGTTTCAGTCTGGATGCCAGCCCGGCCAACCTGGGCGAATGGGATGCGGTCGTTGAGTCCCTGATGAATCCGGAAGGTGAAGTTACTATCGCCATGGTCGGCAAGTACATGGAGTTGCTGGACGCCTACAAATCGTTGATCGAGTCGCTCCTGCATGCCGGTATCAAGACCCGCACCAAAGTCCGTATGAACTACATTGACTCCGAAGACATCGAGCGCGATGGTACCGGTGCGCTGGCCAGTGCCGATGCCATTCTGGTTCCAGGTGGCTTTGGTGAACGCGGTGTCGAAGGCAAGATCCGCACGGTGCAGTACGCCCGCGAAAACAAGGTTCCGTACCTGGGTATCTGCCTGGGTATGCAGGTGGCCGTTATTGAATACGCCCGCAACGTGGCGGGCCTGAAAGATGCCCACAGCACCGAATTCCGCGAACACACCCCGGAGCCGGTTGTGGGGCTGATCACGGAGTGGCTGGATGCCAGCGGCGAGAAAGAGGAGCGCACCGAAGAGTCTGATCTGGGCGGCACCATGCGCCTGGGCGCTCAGGACTGCGTGGTCGCTGAAGGTTCCACCATCGCCAACTGTTACGGTCGTAAGACCATCCGTGAGCGCCACCGTCATCGTTTCGAAGTGAACAATCATTTCCTGCCACAGCTGGAAGGCGCCGGCCTGAGAATTTCCGGTCGTTCCACCGACGGCAAACTGGTTGAGGTTGTGGAAGTGCCTGATCACCCCTGGTTTGTGGCTTGCCAGTTCCACCCGGAATTTACCTCCACGCCGCGGGACGGCCATCCGCTGTTCAAGGGTTTTGTTGAGGCAGCCCTGGCCCGTAAAAAGGAATCCTGATCATGGCGCAGAGTACGGTGAACGTCTCGGGAATCGAGGTTGCCAACGATAAGCCGTTCGTGTTGTTCGGTGGCATGAACGTGCTGGAATCTGCCGAAATGGCGATGGAAGTGGCCGAGGCGTACGTCGAGGCCACCAGCAAGCTCGGGATTCCCTACGTATTCAAAGCGTCATTCGACAAGGCCAACCGCTCTTCCGTGCATTCCTTCCGCGGCCCCGGTCTTGAGAAGGGGCTGCAGATTCTGGCGGACATCAAGAGCAAGTTCGGTGTCCCTATCATTTCCGATGTTCACGAGCCTGAGCAGGCTGCACCTGCCGCAGAAGTTTGCGATATCATCCAATTGCCGGCTTTCCTGAGCCGACAGACGGATCTTGTTGTTGCCATGGCAGAAACCGGAGCGGTCATCAACATCAAGAAGGCCCAGTTCCTGGCGCCACAGGAAATGAAGCACATCATTGCGAAGTGCGGGGAAGCCGGTAACGACAAGGTGATCCTGTGTGAGCGCGGCACCAGCTTCGGGTACAACAACCTTGTGGTGGATATGTTGGGCTTCGGTATCATGAAGTCCATGAATGTGCCGGTGATGTTTGACGTCACTCACGCCTTGCAGATGCCCGGTGGTCGCGCGGATTCAGCCGGTGGCCGCCGAGCCCAAGTAACCGACCTGGCCCTGGCGGGCATGTCCCAAGGGCTTGCGGGTCTGTTCCTTGAGGCACATCCCGACCCGGATCAAGCCAAGTGCGACGGGCCCTGTGCTCTCCGCCTGAGCCAGCTTGAGCCGTTCCTGGCCCGGGTGAAGGCCGTTGATGACCTTGTGAAGAGTTTCAAACCTATTGATACCGCCTGATTGGCGGTTTTTTTGCGTTCCAGAAGGACTATGGGAGTGAGCGGGAACGGCCCTACGAAAATGTGCGGAGCCATGGATGGCGGAGCCCAAGCGCACAGGGATGTGCTTGTAGCGTTTTTCGTAGGGCCGTTCCCGCTCGCTCTTACTCCCAATTTTGAAATCAAACTTGGAGACAGAGAAGAATGACCAAGATTGCCAACATTAAAGGCCGTGAAGTACTGGATTCTCGCGGGAACCCCACGGTTGAAGCGGACGTGATTCTTGAGGACGGCACCATCGGCAGTGCTTGCGCCCCCTCTGGTGCGTCGACGGGTTCACGCGAAGCTCTGGAGCTTCGTGACAAGGATACGAGCCGCTATCTGGGTAAGGGCGTTCTGAAAGCTGTTGAGGCGGTAAACGCCAAGATTCGCGATGCCCTGATTGGTAAAGACGCAGCTGATCAGCGTGCTCTCGACAACATCATGCTTGAGTTGGACGGCACTGAGAACAAAGCCAACCTGGGCGCCAACGCTATTCTGGCTGTCTCCCTGGCGGCTGCCAAAGCCGCTGCCGCTTCACTGGGCAAGCCGCTGTATGCTCACATTGCGGACCTGAACGGCACCTCCGGCAAGTACAGTATGCCGGTGCCGATGATGAATATCCTCAACGGTGGCGAGCACGCAGACAACAACGTCGATATCCAGGAATTTATGGTCCAGCCGGTGGCTGCGAAGTCATTTGCCGAAGCGCTGCGCATTGGTGCGGAAATTTTCCACGCGCTGAAGAAAGTGCTGAACAGCAAAGGCCTTAACACCGCCGTGGGTGACGAAGGTGGTTTTGCACCGGATCTGCCTTCCAACGAAGGCGCTCTGGCGGTGATCCAGGAAGCGGTGGAGAAGGCTGGCTACAAGCTGGGTACTGATGTGACCCTGGCGCTGGACTGTGCCTCTTCCGAGTTCTATAAGGATGGTCAGTACCAGCTTTCCGGTGAGGGCAAGTCCTTTGATTCCGCCGGTTTCGCCGACTATCTCGCTGGTCTGTGCGAGCGTTATCCGATTGTGTCTATCGAAGACGGTATGGATGAGAGCGATTGGGACGGCTGGAAAGTGCTGACTGAGAAGTTGGGTGACAAGGTTCAGCTGGTAGGTGACGACCTGTTCGTGACCAATACCAAAATCCTCAAGCAGGGTATCGACAAGAGCATTGGTAACTCCATCCTGATCAAGTTCAACCAGATTGGTAGCCTGAGCGAAACTCTGGACGCCATCAAGATGGCTCAGGATGCGGGTTACACGGCGGTGATTTCCCACCGCTCCGGTGAAACTGAAGACACCACCATCGCCGATCTGGCGGTGGCTACCTGTGCGGGTCAGATCAAGACCGGCTCCCTGTGCCGCTCTGACCGGGTTGCCAAGTACAACCAGCTGCTTCGAATTGAGGAAGCGCTGGATGGCAAGGCTCCCTATCGTGGCCTGAGCGAGATCAAAGGCCAGGGCTAATCGCCTGTGAAGGATGCCCTGTCGGCGGGATGCTGACAGGTAACCGATCCGGAAAGGCCATCGTGATCCTCAAAATGTGAGGCATGATGGCCTTTTTGTACAACTGGTTAGCAGAACTTGTTGCTAAACTACACTAAGGTCTATACTTACTGTCCGGTTGATGCATCGTAAACGGAATTCGCAATGAAGTTACTCTGGTCCATCATGATTATTCTTATTCTCCTGCTGCAGGTGCGCCTGTGGGTTGGGGAGGGTAGTTTTGCCCAGGTATGGGGACTGGAGAACGCCATTGCCGAGCAGCGCGAGGAAAACGCCGAGCTTTCAGCCCGCAATGAGCGTCTCTATGCGGAAGTTCGTAACCTCCGCGGCGAGAAAGGTGCGGTTGAAGAACGTGCCCGCATGAACCTGGGGCTGATCCGCAACGATGAAACCTTCTTCCTGGTGGTCGAGCAGTAACCCAGCCGCAAGCCAGGCCGATCAAAGCTGACCACGTCCATGAGTAAACCCCGCTATTGGTTGATTGTTCCCGCCGCCGGTTCCGGCCAGCGAATGAAGGCAGACTGCCCGAAGCAGTATCTCAGGCTGGACCATCAGTATATCCTTGATATCACTCTCTCCAGGTTATTGGACAATGCTGATTTTTCAGGTTGTGTGGTCGCTATTCGCGCGGACGATCCCTGGTGGCCGGAAACTGCAGCCAGTTCTGACGCACGTATAGAGTCCTGTGCCGGGGGCGCGGAGCGTGCGGATTCGGTATTGTCTGCACTTGAGGCACTGGCCTCTCGGGCGGATGACGACGATTGGGTGCTGGTACACGATGCCGCCCGGCCTTGCCTGCATCCCAATGACCTCGAACGATTGCTGACCCAACTTCAGGATCACCCTGTGGGTGGCTTGCTGGCGACGCCGGTGGCCGATACGCTCAAACTTGTGGCAAGTGACAGCAATCAGGTGGAGACAACCATCGACCGTCGTCATCTGTGGCGCGCCCTGACTCCTCAAATGTTCCGTTGTGGCGCCTTGAGGATGGCTCTGAAAGCTGCCATTGCGTCAGGTTACCCGGTGACCGATGAAGCCTCGGCCATGGAATACGCAGGCAATGTTCCCTGTATCGTTGAGGGGCGACCGGATAATATAAAGATTACGGTACCCGCTGATCTGGCACTGGCCGGTTTTATCCTCAGCCGTCTCTAGCGGCAAGCCTGCATCGTTACTGATTGAAAAGGAAACAGCACTATGCGAATCGGGCAGGGCTTTGATGTCCATGCTTTCTGTGAGGGAAATCAAGTCGTTATTGGCGGTGTGACCATTCCGCACACCCATGCCCTCAAGGCCCATTCCGACGGGGACGTGCTTTTGCACGCCCTTGCAGATGCCCTGTTGGGTGCCGTGGCCCTAGGCGACATCGGTCATCTGTTTCCCGATACCAGTGATGAGTGGGCGGGAGCGGACAGCCGGGACTTGCTGCGCCGTGTGATGGAGCGTGTTGCCGGTGAAGGGTTTGGTGTCGGTAACGTGGATGCCACCATTATTGCCCAGGCCCCGAAAATGGCGCCCCATATTGAGGCCATGCGGTTGACCATTGCCGAGGATCTTGCCATCCCGGCGAGCCGGGTCAGCGTCAAGGCGACCACCACCGAAAAGCTGGGCTTTGCCGGCCGCGGTGAGGGCATTGCGTGCCAGGCGGTTTGCCTGCTGGAGCCGGTTTCATCATGACGGATGCTCAGCACGCTTCCAACGGCTGGCGACTCGACTGGCCAACCTCCTCGGGCTCTCGGGTGGCTTCGGCGCGTATCAAATCGCTCCCCGGCGACTTTTTCGTGGATGAAGAGCTGTCTATGCCCGATGACAGTGGCGGCGGGGGAGAGCACCTGTGCCTGCGTCTGGAAAAAGTTGGGGACAACACCGACTACGTGGCGCGGCAGCTTGCTAATATCTGCGGCTGTCGGCATTTCGACGTGGGTTTTTGCGGGCTGAAGGACCGTCATGCGGTCACGCGTCAGTGGTTTAGCCTTTATCGGCCGGGACAGGAAGACGACGATGGGGCGTTCATCCAGGCGGTGGAGGAACACTGGCCGGTATTGGCTCAGTACCGCCAGGCTCGAAAACTGAGGCGGGGCGATCATCAGGGCAACCGGTTTGAGCTGGTGCTAAAGGACGTGGTCGGCGACACATCTGCTATCGATGCGGCTCTGGCCCGGTTGCGGGACCTCGGATGCCCGAATTATTTCGGTTCGCAACGGTTTGGCCATGGCGGTGCCAATCTGGATAGGGCGCTGACCATGGACCCGACAACACTGAACCGTCGGAGTGGTCGCAATGTCAAAAAGCGTGGGCGAGGGCGGTCAACCTCTGGCAGTCGCGACAGTAAGAACGTATTGTACTTTTCGGCGGCACGTTCGTGGTTATTCAACGAGGTGCTCGCCCATCGTGTTGAGACTGGCACCTGGCTGGAACCTCTGGAGGGAGAGCCTGGCGCATGTGAAAATCAGAACCTGATGGTGACAGGTCCTCTCTGGGGCGACGGTGGCACCGAGGCAGTGTCGGTCCAGGGCGAAATCGAGCGTTCCGTGGTTGCGGAGCACCCGCAGCTGGCAGCGGTGTTTTCAACCACCCGCATGAAGCCTGAGCGTCGGCCGCTGAGCCTGAAACCGGAAGGTCTGGAGTGGCATTGGAACGGCAATGACCAGTTGCGGTTGTCGTTCCGGCTTGCGCCGGGGCAATACGCAACAACGTTGCTGGACGATGTGTTTGATATAACGGACGCAACCACGTTTATTGGAGAAAATTGTGCGAATTCTGTTGTCCAATGATGATGGCGTTCATTCGCCTGGTCTTCAGGCCCTACACGACGGGCTCCAGGGGCTGGGCCATCTTGAAGTTGTGGCGCCGGATAGGGACCATAGCGGTGCCAGCAATGCCTTGACGCTGAGCCGCCCGCTAACGGTGGAAGACCATCCCAATGGCTTCCGGTCCGTGGACGGGACCCCGACAGATTGCGTTCACCTTGCGGTTAACGGGCTGTTTGAAGAGCCGTTTGATCGAGTGGTCTCGGGCATCAATACCCACGCCAACCTTGGCGACGATATTATCTATTCGGGTACGGTGGCCGCTGCCACCGAGGGCAGAAACCTGGGGTTGCCAGCAATAGCGGTATCGCTGGTGAACGAAGGCCGTTTCCACTACGAAACGGCGGCCAGGGTTGTTCGCGCGTTGCTGGAAAGCGATCAGCCGTTAACTCTTGGTCCTCGATGCATTCTCAATGTGAACGTTCCCGATGTGCCATGGGAAGAGATTGCCGGCTTCCGCGTGACCCGGCTTGGCCATCGCGACCGGGCTGAAGGCGCGGTGCCGATGACCTGCCCCCGGGGCAAGTCCCGTTACTGGATCGGTGCCGCTGGCAAGGGCAGCGACGCCGGACCGGGGACCGATTTCAACGCAGTGCGCGAGAATTACGTTTCGATCACTCCCGTCCACGTGGATATGACGCGCCATGAGGTACTGTCGCCACTGCGAGAGTGGGTTGAGTTGCTGTCTGGACGGGAGGGACGTTAATGGTGGCAGCGATTGACGGTATTGGAATGACGTCCCGCCGAACCCGTATGCGACTGATACAAAGGCTCAGAGAGGCTGGTATAGCCGATGAGCAGGTGCTTACGGCCATGGCGGACGTGCCGCGTCACATCTTCCTTGATGAAGCGCTTTCCCATAGGGCCTACGAAGATACTGCGCTGCCCATTGGCTACAGTCAGACCCTGTCTCAGCCTTATATTGTCGCGCGAATGACAGAATCCCTGATGCACCACAAACCCCGGAAAGTGCTGGAACTGGGAACCGGGTCGGGCTACCAGACCGCGATCCTTGCCGGGTTGGTGGATCAGGTTTTCAGCGTTGAGCGCATCAAACCGCTCCAGGACCGGGCCCGTGACCGGCTTCGACAGCTTGGCTACCGTAACACGATGCTCAAGCACGCAGACGGAGGTATGGGGTGGCCAGAACAGGGGCCGTTTGACGGCATCATCGTCACCGCGGCACCCCGTGAGATCCCGCCGGAACTGAAAGATCAGCTGGCGGATGGAGGCGTTATTGTGGCGCCGATCGGCGAGGGCACACAGATGTTGGTGGAAATGGTACGCCAGGGCGACCGTTTCGAGACCAGGGATATTGAACCGGTGCGTTTTGTGCCCCTGTTGGGTGGGGTTGTACGGTGACCGCAGAACGCCCCTCTGAGTCTTCTGCCGACGTACCTCACTCCCATCATCCTTTTGCGGTATTTTTGAGGGGCATGGCCATGGGGGCGGCTGATATCGTACCCGGCGTGTCGGGTGGCACCATTGCATTCATTACCGGCATTTACTTCCGGTTGCTGGAAGCCATCAATGCTGTTCCACAAGCCTTCTTCCAGCATCTGATCCGTGGTCAGGTGAGGCAATTCTGGGCGGCGTGTGACGGCACCTTCCTACTGTGTCTGCTGGCGGGGATCCTGGGCAGTATTGCCACCCTCGCGTCCGTGATCAGTCATGCCCTTGCCGCTTATCCGATCCTTATCTGGAGTTTTTTCTTCGGCCTGATCGTCGCGTCAGTGTGGCACGTCGGCCGTCAGGTTCGTCGTTATGAGCCAATGTTGCTGTTGCCATTTTCGGTGGGAACCGTTTTTGCCTGGTGGGTAACGACTTTGTCTGGCAGCCCGTTGTCGCCCTCGATGCCGGTGTTCTTCGGTGCCGGGGCCCTGGCCATTTGCGCCATGATCCTGCCAGGAATCTCCGGCAGTTTTATCCTGGTGATTCTGGGTATGTACGTCCCGGTGCTGGACGCCATACGTTCCCTGGATCTGGGCATCCTCGGGATTTTCGCTGTTGGTTGCCTGGTCGGTTTACTGTCGGTTGCCCGGCTCATTACCTGGGCGTTCCATCGCTACCATGACCTTGTGCTGGCGTTGTTGACTGGCTTTATGGTGGGGGCGCTGAACAAGGTCTGGCCCTGGAAAGAGACACTAAGCTGGCGCACCAACAGTGCCGGCCAGCAGGTGCCCCTGAACGAAGCAAGCGTCAGTCCGATGGGCTATGCTGAGTTGACCGGTGACGAGTCACAATTACTGCTGGCGATAACCTGTGCGTTCGCCGGTCTGTTGCTGGTTTTGCTGGTGGAATGGGTGGGCAGGAAAAAGCAGCCTGGCGCCGCCCGCTAGCCTGGTTTTCTGCTCGCTGTTGTGACGGCGTTCACGGGCGTATCGAGACTAAGTGTTACTTTTTCATCCGTACGGTTGTTTCGGGCAGTAACAAACGCAACAGATGGGTAACTTGGTTTCATGCCCAAAATGTGCAATAAATTAGCAAGTTACTTAAAACACTTTATAAACCGCCGAATTTTTTATACGAATTACTAATAACGGGCGTATTTTTATTCTTTTGAGATTAGTGCGTGGGTCCATCATTGCTGCGACGGCAGTCTTCCCGCGGCTCCCCTCCGGTGCCCCTGCCTCTCCGTGTTCAAAAAAACGGACGCGCCTCTACACCTTTCTGCTTGTGCTTTTTGGCGCCATGCTGCTGACTGGCTGCAACACGCAGGCAATCTACCGTGATGACCTCTACAACCCGCCAGTGTACTGGGGCCGCCACGTTGTCAAATCCGGGGAAACGCTCTATAGCATCGCCTGGCGGTACGGCCGTGACTACCGGGAATTAGGTAATGCCAATGGTATAAGCCCGCCTTACCACATCAAGGCAGGGCAGGTTCTCAGGCTGGACCTTCGCGGAAATGTAACATCCACAGCGCAGACTGGCGGAAGTAGTAAAACGTCGGTCTCGCGACCACCAACCCGCACCGCATCGCGACAGCCTGCTCCCAAACCGGAGCCAAAGCCGACGGTTTCGCGGCGGCCCGATAAGTCGTCACCATTAACGGGCCAAAGCCAGACAGTATCCAATGTCAACTGGCGCTGGCCCCACGTTGGCACCGTAATTGCAGGTTATTCTACATCCGGGAAAGTCAATAAAGGTATTGATATTGCTGGAAAAGCAGGTGACTCTGTGAGGGCAGCGGCAAGTGGTAATGTCGTTTATGCTGGAAGTGGGTTGCTCGGTTATGGCAACTTGATCATAGTGAACCACAACGAGCACTATTTGAGTGCTTATGCTCACAACCGGAAGATTCTGGTGCAGGAAGGGGAGGACGTTAAAGCCGGACAGGTCATCGCTGAACTGGGAAACAGCGGCACGGACAGGCCCAAGTTGCATTTTGAAATCCGGAAAAATGGCAACCCGGTCGACCCCGCCCACTACCTCCCGGCCCGATGAAACGGATTGGCAGAACAAAACCTGGCGTTCGGCACCGAAAATCAGAGGCAACGAAAGATAATAGTCGAGACAAACAATAAAAAAACGACGGTTCCGGCAACCGTCAACAGCTAGCAATAAATGTCCTGAACAAGAACACGAAGAAAGCAGGCGCTCGCAATAACAAAAAGACGTGAGCGAATTTCCAGGATCATTGAAAGGCGGGGCAAAGAGTTATGTCAGCAGAGCATGAAGAACTCATCATTGATCGTGTATCAGATGTTGAAGACGCAGATGATCAGCTGTTAGCAGAGGACAAAGTAGAAGAAAAAGAAACGGCCGAAGTGGAAGCCGTTGAAACAGAAGAAGACATCCCGGCCCAGGGTCGATACTTCACCAGCCAGAAACAACTGGACGCCACCCAGCTTTATCTCAACGAAATCGGTTTCTCTCCTCTTTTAACACCCGAAGAAGAAGTGTACTTTGCACGGCTCGCCCGTAAAGGAGAGGAGTCTGGTCGCAAGCGTATGATCGAGAGCAATCTACGCCTGGTGGTCAAGATTGCCCGGCGTTACGTGAACCGTGGTCTGACACTGTTGGACCTGATAGAAGAGGGTAACCTTGGGCTTATCCGTGCGGTAGAGAAGTTTGACCCCGAGAGGGGCTTCCGTTTCTCCACCTACGCGACCTGGTGGATCCGCCAGACCATTGAGCGGGCCATCATGAACCAGACCCGCACCATCCGCCTTCCCATCCACGTCGTAAAGGAACTCAACCTGTACCTGCGCGCGGCACGGGAGCTTACCCAGAAGCTGGACCACGAGCCGTCAGCGGAAGAAATTGCGCGGATGGTCGACAAGCCGGTAGCAGACGTTAAGCGGATGCTGGGCCTGAACGAGCGCGTTGCGTCCATGGACACGCCTATTGGTACCGGCGGCGAAAAATCCCTTCTGGATACCGTCGCCGACGAAGGCGCCTCCGATCCCGCCGACCTGCTGCAGGACAACAACATGTGCTCCTGTGTCGAAAAGTGGATCGATCAGCTCAGTGACAAACAGCAGGAAGTGTTGTCCCGCCGCTTTGGCTTGAGGGGTTACCCCATCAGCACGCTTGAGGAAGTGGGCCAGGAGATTGGTCTGACTCGTGAGCGGGTTCGCCAGATCCAGGTGGAGGCGCTACGTCGCCTTCGCGAAATCCTGGAGAAGGAAGGCCTGTCGGGAACCATGCTGTTCAAGTAATCGCTTCTGTACTACCAAAAACCGGCCCGCTGTCTGCAGGCCGGTTTTTTTTGCGTTGCCAAATGAGAACCAGCCGGCGTAAGCGTTCGTTTGCTCCCTGTTAAACTTGGATGGCCGGAGGGGGATATGGGTGTCGAACTCCGGTGCAATCAGACATTCAATAATAACGATCAATAAGGAAAGGACGATGAAGAAGGCCCTATCAACAGGATTTGCATCACTGCTGCTGACAGCAGCCCTTACAACACCAGCCGCCGCCCTGACGGTGGAGGGCGTTGACGTGCCGGATACCTACTCGGCGATGGATACCGAGCTCAAGCTCAATGGTGCGGGTACCCGTTCCAAGTGGTTCATGGACCTTTATATCGGTGGTCTGTATGTGCCCGAGACCATCGACGATGGTCAGGCCATTATCAACGCCGACGAGCCCCAGGCCATCACCCTGCACATCATTTCCGGGATGATCACCAGCGACAAAATGAAATCCGCCACAATGGAAGGGTTTGAAAATTCCACAGGGGGAGACCTGGCCGCGATCAAGGACGATGTGGATGCGTTCCTGGATGTGTTTTCAGAAGAGATCAAGGACGGTGACGTTTTTGATCTTGTTTACCTGCCGGGTGAAGGCGTGCGCGTTCTTAAGAATGGCAAGGAACGCGCTACCATTGGCGACCTGGAGTTCAAGAAGGCCCTGTTCGGCATCTGGTTGTCAGACGAGCCTGCCCAGGAAGATCTGAAAGAGAAGATGCTGGGCCAGCGGTAAGCGCCTGGTAAGGGCACCGGTTCCGGTTGTCCGGGGCCGGTGTCAGTCCATGTAATCTCGTTTCTGCTTGAATTCGCACAGATCTTCGATGATGCAGGCGCCGCATTTGGGCTTCCTGGCTGTACAGGTGTAGCGCCCATGAAGGATCAGCCAGTGATGGGCATCCAGCAGGAACTCCCTGGGCACCAGCCGCATCAGGCGCTTCTCCACTTCCAGCACGTTCTTGCCCGGCGCAATCCCCGTTCTGTTCGATACCCGGAAGATGTGGGTATCCACCGCCATTGCCGGTTGCCCGAACGCGGTGTTCAGAACCACGTTGGCGGTCTTGCGGCCCACACCCGGAAGGGCTTCCAGGTCTTCCCGGTTGTCCGGAACCTCCCCGCCGTGTTTTTCAATCAGCGCACGACAGGTCTTGATCACGTTCTCGGCCTTGCTGTTAAACAGCCCGATGGTCTTGATGTATTCCTTCAGGCCATCCACTCCCAGCGCGAGGATTTTTTCGGGTGTGTTGGCTACGGGGTATAGTTTTGCTGTTGCCTTGTTTACACCGACGTCTGTGGCCTGGGCCGAGAGGATCACCGCGATCAGAAGTTCGAACGGGTTGGTATAGTTCAACTCGGTTGTGGGTGTCGGATTGGCTTCCCGCAAACGGGTAAAGATTTCCGTACGTTTTGCCTTGTTCATGGGTTATCCGCTGGCTGAGAAAGTAATGGTCATTGGATGTTCAGGATACATGGCCTGTTACCCGCACTCGCTTGCTACCGGCCACGATGGGCTCCGCCGCCGTACGGCGGGCCTTGAGATGATTGTCGATGCCATTCTTCAGCGCGATAAGCAGCCCCAGCCCTACAAAGGCGCCTGGTGGCAGCACCATGAAGAGCACGTCAGGGTATTGCTCCAGCGGACGGATTCCCCAGTCTGCCGCCATGGGGCCGAGCAGTAGATCCATGTCGGTAAACAGGGTGCCCTGTCCTACGAGCTCCCGCATGGCGCCGAGTGCAATCAGCACTACCAGAAAACCGATACCCATCATGACACCGTCCAACAGGGCGGGTAGGGGCGGGTTCTTGGAGGCAAACGCGTCCGCACGGCCCAGAATGGCACAGTTGGTCACAATCAACGGAATGAAAATACCCAGGATCTGGTAGAGCTCATAGGTATAGGCCTGCATCAACAGTTCAGCGCAGGTGACGAAAGAGGCGATGATCATCACGAAGGCAGGCAGGCGCACCGACTCGCTGACAAAGTTGCGGATCAGTGACACTGCCAGGTTCGAGCCCATCAGTACCATCAGCGTTGCCAGGCCCAGGCCGATGGCATTGACGACGGTACTGGTCACCGCCAGAAGGGGGCAAAGTCCCAACACCTGAACCAGGGCAGGGTTGTTGGTCCAAAGCCCGTCACGGATGATCTCTGAGCTGGATTTGGTCGCCATGTTATGAATGCTCCCGTTCTGGTGTCTGGCCAGCGATTTTCTCGGGCGTCAGAGGCCTGCTTCGGGGTGACGCGGGTTCATTGAGGATGTCGCGAATGTCGCTGCGGTGCTCACGGAAATAGATGAGTGTTTTTTGCACCGCATTAACCACGGCTTTCGGGGTGATGGTCGCACCGGTGAACTGGTCAAATGCCCCGCCATTTTTCCTGACAGCCCAGCGTTCCGGTTCCGGGTTGCCAAGGGACCGGCCGGTGAACGAGTGAATCCAGTCTGACTTCTTGGTTTCAATGCGGTCGCCCAGGCCAGGGGTTTCCCGGTGGCTGGTCACCCGAACTCCCAGCACCGTGCCTTTCATATCCAGACCCACCAATAGGTGAATGTTGCCAGAATAACCGTCAGGAGCCACCACCGGCATGATCAATCCGGTAGGGCGGCCATTGCGACGTGCCACCCAGGCCGTGACGGGGTCGTTAGCATTCATTCCGTTATCCGCCGGAAGCTGCACCGTGTCGGTCAGCAGATGATTGTCGTGCCGGTTTTCCGGAATGATCTCAAACAGCGCCTGTGCTTCCGCCCGGGCGGCCTGTTCTTGTATACGCTCGGCCGTCATGACCTGGGTGATGGCGATGGTGCCGCCTGTAATGATGGCGAACAGGCCCAGGCCAATGGCGTTGCGACGGATGGACTTTGCGAGTGCTGCCATGGTTTACCCCTGACCCTTGCCGGGAATGCCGCGCCGGGGCTTATGATGCCCGTAGGTACGGGGCGGCGTGTAGTGGTCGATAAACGGCACCGCGAAGTTCATCAGCAGAACGCTGAAGGCCACCGCATCGGGGTAGGCGCCCCAGGTGCGGATCAGGTAGATCAGGATACCAATACCCGCTCCATAGATAAGCTTGCCCTGATGACTGGATGCAGCGGACACCGGGTCCGTGGCAATGAAGAACGCGCCCAACATGGTGCCCCCTGCCAGCAGGTGCATGGACAGCGGCGCATACAGGTCCGCGTTGCTGCCAAAGGCAAGGCTCATAAGCGCGAGGCCCGCCAGCATGCTGACTGGAATGTGCCAGGTGATGATCTTCAGGCCGACAAGAACCAGGCCACCGGCGAGGAACGCGGCGTTGACCCATTCCCAGCCCCGGGCAACACCGTCACCGAAGGTGGGGTGAGCAAGCACTTCCGCTGCGGTGTGGGTGGTAATCTTGTGTTTGTACTCATCCAGCGGCGTGGCCATGGTGAAGGCGTCTACCGCTGTCTGTTGGCCGGAGGCGATCATGGCCAGGGTATCGCCAAACCCCGGAGCGGTCTCCCATAGGAGACCGGGCTGCGCCCAGTTGGTGGTCATGGCCACGGGGAACGAGATCAGCACCAGAGCGTAACCCACCATGGCAGGATTGAACGGGTTGGAGCCCAAACCACCATAGAGCTGCTTGGCCATGACGATGGCGGCGATGACGGCAATCGCGGACACCCACCAGGGCGCAAACTGTGGCAGGGAAAGGCCCAGCAAAAGGCCAGTGACCGCGGCGGTGTTGTCTTTCAGGAAGAACGCCACCGGGCGCTTGCGAAGCTTGAGGATAGAAGCCTCGGCCGCGAGTGCCACCGTGATGCACCAGACCACGTTGATCAGATTGCCCCAGCCAAAGAACAGGGTCAGTGCCAGCAGGCCGGGCAGGGCCGCCAGAATCACCCACAGCATGACCTGTGACGTGGAGCGGGCGTTACGGGCGTGGGGCGAGGACTGTTGCGCAAGTGCCATTAGCGTTGGAGCCTGTTCATCATGAGTCTGTCGTTTGGGTATCGGTGGCCGCCACAGATTGCCGGGCCTCAGCCAGAGCCTCTTCCGCCCGTTTTACCCGGTCGTGGTTCTTGGTGACGGCTCTCTCGAGTTTTTCGACATTGTCCGCATTCTCTGCCCTGGCGTCCTCCAGCATGCTTTGCATGGTGTTCAGCTTTGCGGTGGCCTGGGCAAGCTGCTTCTCCAGGGCGTCAATATCGGGCGCCGGTTCGCTGGCGGCTTTGGTTTCAGATGTCTCGGCTTTCGTTTCGGCCTGTTGTTGGCTCTTGGCCTTTTTACGGGCAAGGGCTTCCTGCACCAGGGCGGCCTTGGCGGCACGGTCATCGGCGGGCTGGCCTTCTGCGTCCGCCTTTTCAGCCTCGGCCTGCTTCCTGGCCTGGGCTTCGGCAGCCGCCTTCGCTCGTTCTTTGCGCCGCTGCTCTTTTTCCTGCTGTTCCCGTTCGAGTCTCGCCTGACGGGCTTCAAAACGTTCACGGGCGCGATCCGCTTTCAGCTGTTCAGCCTGTTGTACCCGTATCTCGCCTTTGGCCGCACGGTAATACTGCACCAGCGGAATGGAGCTGGGGCAGACGTAAGAACAGGCTCCACATTCGATGCAGTCGAACAGGTTCAGGTGCTCGGCTTTGTCGAACTCCCCGGCTTTGGAGTACCAGAACAGTTGCTGGGGCAGCAACTCCATTGGGCAGGCTTCGGCGCACATGCTGCAGCGAATACAGGGTTGTTCCGGAGCCGGCTCCGGTAATTCCGTGGCAGTGGCGGCAATGACGCAGTTGGTGGTCTTGACCACCGGTACGGCTGGCGTTTCCAGGGTATAGCCCATCATCGGCCCACCCAGAACAAGGCGGTGGAGCTTGCTGTTTTCCTGCCCGGCCTGCGCGAGCAGGTAGTCGATAGGTGTGCCGATCAGGACCTCGAAATTACCGGGATCGGTAACTGCATACCCAGTGACCGTTGTGACGCGGGAAATCAACGGCTCGCCCCGATGAATGGCGGCGGATACGGCGATGGCTGTGCCCACGTTCTGGCACATCACTCCAATATCCGCTGGAATCCCGCCACTGGGCACTTCCATGCCTGTCAGGATCTGTATCAGCTGTTTTTCACCGCCAGAGGGATATTTGGTGGGGATGACCGCGATCTCTGTCTGGGTGCCCTCCGCGGCTTTCCTGAGCGCGGAGATGGCCTCTGGCTTGTTATTCTCGATGCCGATGACAACCCGCTCCGGGCGCAGTATCCACGCCATGATGCGTAACCCGGCAATGATTTCGCCCGCGTTCTCCCGCATCGACATATCGTCGGCCGTGATGTAGGGCTCACACTCCGCGCCATTCAGGATCAGCGTGTTTACCTTCCGATCCCTCGGCGGGCGTAGCTTGATGTTTGTGGGGAAGCCTGCGCCTCCCATGCCGGAAATGCCGGCGTCGCGGATTTGTTCGAGCACCGTTTCCCGGTCCAGATCCCGGTAGTTCGTTACCGGGTTGAGAGGCGCCCACTCATCTTTTCCGTCGGGCTTGAGGGTAATGCACCAGTCGCTCATTCCGGAGGGGTGGGGAACGGGCTGAAGGCTGACGGATTCAATGGTGCCGGAGGTCGGCGCGTGAACGGGTACGCCCATGCCGCCGGTCACGTCGGCAACTTTCTGGCCTTTGAGAACTCGATCGCCGACTGCCACACAGGCTTCGGCCGGCTCGCCTATGTGCTGCTGCAACGGCAATACCAGAACCTCTGGCAGGCCGGCGCCAGTGATAGGGCGTGATGTGGACTGGTGTTTGTTTTCGGCAGGATGGATGCCGCCGGAAAAGTCCCAGAGCTGTGTCATCAGGCGTTGGCCCCCTGACGATCGGTGGCAATCACACCGGATTTGGGCGGTGTCCAGGTCCAGGAGCGAATGTCGGGCTCTACCGTAATCATGTCGATACAGTCCACCGGGCAGGGTTCCAAACACAGATCACAGCCGGTGCATTCGCTCTCGATTACGGTATGCATGTGTTTTGCGGCGCCGAGGATGGCGTCCACCGGGCAGGCCTGGATACACTTGGTGCAACCAATGCACTCGTCCTCGCGAATCACCGCAACACGCTTGGCCTGTTCCACCCCGTGTTCCGCGTCCAGCGGTTGTGGCTCCACGTCCAGCAGGTCCGCCAGTGCCTTGATGGTGGTTTCACCGCCCGGAGGGCATTTGTTGATGGCATCGCCGTTGGCAATGGATTCGGCGTAGGGACGGCAGCCGGGAAAACCACACTGGCCGCACTGGGTTTGGGGAAGCATGGAGTCAATCTGGTCCACCAACGGGTTGCCTTCCACCCGAAAGCGCTCTGCGGCAAAGCCCAGCAGGCCGCCGAACACAACCGCCAGCGCGAGCAGAACCAGTACGGCAATCAGTATGCTCGTCCACATAATACAATCGCTCCGTCAGACGCTGACCAGACCAGTAAAGCCCAGGAAAGCCAGAGACATCAACCCGGCGGTGACCATGCCAATGGCGGCGCCCCGGAAGGCAACCGGAACATCGGCCACGGCGATGCGTTCACGCATGGCAGCAAACAGCACCAGCACCAGCGAAAAGCCGGCGGCGGCGCCGAATCCGTACAGGACAGACTCCACGAAGTTATTGTTCTTGTTGAGGTTGAGCAGGGCAACACCCAGAACCGCACAGTTGGTGGTGATCAACGGCAGGAAAATGCCCAATACCCGATAGAGCAGGGGGCTGGTCTTGCGCACCACCATCTCCGTGAACTGCACCACAACGGCGATGACCAGGATGAACGTGATGGTTTTCAGGAACGCCAGGTCCAGCGGCTCCAGCAGGTAGGTATACGCCAGGTAGCTGCACACCGAGGCCAGGGTCAGCACAAACGTGGTGGCCAATGACATGCCCATGGCGGTTTCCAGCTTCCCGGATACGCCCATGAACGGGCACAGTCCAAGAAACTGAACCAGCACAAAATTGTTCACCAGTATGGTGCTGACCAGGATCAGCAGATACTCAGTCATCAGAGCGCGCCATTACATAATCCGCATGCCGGGCGTGGCGCCCGAATCCGGTGACAGGATGAAAATGTCTTTTCCGCCGGGGCCGGCCGCCAGCACCATGCCCTCTGACATTCCGAATTTCATCTTTCGGGGCTTGAGGTTGGCCACCATCACCGTCAGGCGTCCTTCGAGGTCCTCAGGTTTGTACGCCGATTTGATACCGGCAAAAACGTTGCGCTCGCCCTCTCCAACGTCAAGGGTAAGGCGAAGCAGCTTGTCGGCGCCGTCCACGTGTTCGGCTTTGACAATTCTGACAACCCGAAGATCCACCTTCGCGAAATCCCCGAATTCTATTTCATCCGCAATCGGCTCGAGATTGGCTTCCGGGGCCTTCTGTCCTGTCGCTGCGGGCATTTCTTCCTTGGACGCGTCCAGCATTTTTTCGATCTGAGCCATATCCACGCGGTTCATCAGCGGCTTGAATTTGTTGATGCCGTGATTCTCAAGCCGTTGCTCGCGCTTGTTCCAGTCCAGCGGCGCATTCAGGAACGCCTCTGAAGCCTTTGCAGTTTCCGGCAGAACCGGCGCCAGGTAAGTCATCAGCAGGTGGAACATGTTGATGGCGTTGGTGCAGATGGCCTGCAGGTTGTCGTCCTGGCCGTCCTGCTTGGCAATGACCCAGGGCTGCTCATCATTCACGTACTGGTTGGCGATGTCAGCCAGTTCCATGATTCGACGCATGGCGCGGCCGAACTCCCGGGCCTCGAAAAAGTCCGCGATCTCATCGCCGGCCTCGATAAACTCTTTCAGCTTTTCATGTTCGGTGACGGTACCGAGCTGGCCATCAAAGCGCTTGGTGATGAACCCGGCGCTGCGACTGGCAATGTTGACGACCTTGCCCACCAGGTCCGAGTTCACCCGCGCGGCGAAGTCTTCCAGGTTCAGGTCCATATCGTCGACGCTGCCGGTGAGTTTGGCGGCGAAGTAGTAGCGCAGGTATTCCGGATTCAGATGGTCCAGATAGGTCCGGGCCATGATGAACGTGCCCCGGGACTTGGACATTTTCTTGCCATTTACCGTCACGAAACCATGGGCCCAGACGGCACTGGGTGTGCGGAACCCGGCGCTGTGCAGCATGGATGGCCAGAACAGGGCGTGGAAATTGATAATGTCCTTGCCGATAAAGTGGTACACCTCGGCGGTGGAATCCGCCTTCCAGAAATGCTCGAAATCAATGCCTTCCCGGTTGCACAGGTTCTTGAAACTGGCGAGGTAACCAATGGGCGCGTCGAGCCAGACGTAGAAGTACTTGCCGGGTGCATCCGGAATCTCGAAGCCGAAGTAGGGCGCATCGCGGCTGATGTCCCATTCCTGCAGACCCGCATCCAGCCACTCGGCCAGTTTATTGGCCACCTGGGGTTGCAGCGTACCGCTGCGGGTCCAGTTCGCGAGGAAGTCCGCAAATTCCGGCAGGCGGAAGAAGTAATGCTCGGATTCCTTGTCCACCGGCGTGGCACCGGAGACCGCCGAGCGGGGATTGATCAGCTCAGCCGGGGTATAGGTGGCGCCACAGGCTTCGCAGTTGTCGCCGTACTGGTCTTCGGTCTTGCACTTGGGGCAGGTGCCCTTGATGAACCGGTCCGCCAGGAACATGTTTTTTTCAGGATCGAACGCCTGGGTAATCTTGCGGGTGGCGATGTGGCCGTTTTCCTGCAACTGGCGATAAATGTATTCCGAGAACTGGCGGTTCTCCTCGGAATGAGTGGTGTAATAGTTGTCGAAGCGGATGTGGAAGCCACCGAAATCCTGCTGGTGCTCGTCCCGGATACGGTCGATCAGGCTCTCGGAGGAGATGCCTTCCCGCTCGGCACGGAGCATAATAGCAGTACCATGAGCATCGTCCGCGCAAACGTAGTAGCAGTTCTGGCCACGCATTTTCTGATAGCGCACCCAGATATCCGTCTGAATGTATTCCAGCAGATGGCCCAGGTGGATGGGGCCATTGGCGTACGGCAGGGCGCTGGTTACCAGAATATCGCGCTGTTGCTTTGAACTCGCTTGCGTCATGTTGTGGTCCGAACCTTCATTCGTCAGGAGTTGGGCGTTCGCGTTTGCCGGCCTTGCTCCGGGTAAAGAACCCTTATGGCCAGAAACGGGCACAAATGATACCTTCCGAGCAGATAATTTTCACCCGAAACACCTGTTTCCGCGCTAATAAATGCGCGTGACGTTAGACCGGAGATTCCGATGGCACAGATTTCACAGCAGGCACTGGAAACCGCCGTACAACAGTACCGCGACCCCTACCTGGGCAAGGACCTGTATGAATTGGGTGCGGTGAAATCCCTGACCGCGGACGACAGCGGCAAGGTCACCGTGATGATCGAATTGCCATACCCGTCCAAAGGCATCGCCGGCGCCCTGAAAGAGCTGCTCACCAATGCCCTCGACGACGTTGATGGCGTTGAGAGTGTTGATGTCCACGTGGGACAGAAAATCCACTCCCACAAAGGCCAGAAAGACATCCAGTCCGTTCCCGGCGTCAAGAACATCATTGCCGTGGCCTCCGGCAAGGGTGGTGTGGGCAAATCCACCACCGCCGTCAACCTCGCCCTGGCGCTACAAGCCGAAGGTGCCCGTGTCGGCATTCTCGATGCGGACATTTACGGCCCCAGCATCGGCATGATGCTGGGCGTCCCCGAAGGCAAACGCCCCGACACCCGGGAAAACAAGTACTTCGTCCCCATGGAAGCTCACGGCCTGCAGGCCAACTCCATGGCCTTCGTCGTCACCGATAAAACCCCCATGGTCTGGCGCGGCCCCATGGTCAGTGGCGCCGTCATGCAACTGCTGCAACAGACCCTGTGGAACGAACTGGACTACCTCATCCTCGACATGCCCCCGGGCACGGGCGACATCCAGCTCACCATCGCCCAGAAAGTCCCGGTAAACGGCGCCGTCATCGTCACTACACCCCAGGACATCGCCCTGCTGGACGGCAAAAAAGGCATCGAAATGTTCCGCAAGGTGGACATATCCGTGCTGGGCGTGGTGGAAAACATGAGTGTCCACATCTGCAGCAACTGCGGCCACGAAGAACCCCTCTTCGGCCACGGCGGCGGCGAACGCATCGCCGAAGAATACGACACCACGCTGCTGGGCCAACTCCCGCTGCACCTGACCATCCGCGAACAGACCGACGGCGGCACCCCATCTGTGGTGGCAGAACCCGATTCGGAAGTGTCGAGACGCTACAAGGACATTGCCCGCCGGGTTGGTGCGGAGTTGTCCACACGAGAGCGAAATCTTACCGGTTCGATCTCCAGCGTGTCCGTCACTGAACACTAGTAAAGCCCGCAACACCTAGAGGTGGACTGAGCTATAGACCACCACGAAAGCTGGATCGCCAGAACAGACGGGGCCTTCCGAAACTGTGAAAAACATGGATGTTTTTCTCAAGCCTACATGGACGTATCAACGGCGTGTTTCGGAAGGCTCCGTCTGTTCTGGCAGCCCCCGAAGCCAGGAAGCAAATTCAGGGCCCAAGCCTTCGACAGTCATTAAGTGAACAGGTAAACTACCGCCTCTCTTTTTTATGGATACGAGACGTCACCCATGAGCATCAAATCCGACCACTGGATTCGCCGGATGTCCCGGGATCACGGCATGATCGAACCCTTTGAATACGATCAGGTCCGCGAAACCGAAAAAGGCCGCGTAATCTCCTACGGCACATCCAGCTACGGCTACGATGTCCGTTGCAGCAACGAATTCAAGATCTTCACCAACGTTCACTCCGCCACCGTGGACCCGAAGAACTTCGACGACAACAGCTTCGTCAACTACACCGGCGACGTCTGCATCATCCCGCCCAACTCCTTTGCCCTGGCGCGCACCGTGGAATACTTCCGTATCCCCCGCAGTGTGCTGACCATCTGCCTGGGCAAATCCACCTACGCGCGGTGTGGCATCATCGTCAACGTCACACCACTGGAACCCGAGTGGGAAGGGCAGGTCACCCTGGAATTTTCCAACACCACCAACCTGCCGGCCAAAATCTACGCCAACGAAGGCGTCGCCCAGATGCTGTTCTTCGAGTCTGATGAAATCTGCGACACCAGCTACAAAGACCGGGGCGGAAAGTACCTGGGGCAAACAGGCGTGACCCTGCCGCGAACATGAGTGGCAGTGCCGCAGGGGCGATTCCGGTAAGTGACATCGTCAGGAGAGAGCCACAGTGAACGCCAATCAGTTTCTGAAAGCTGTCTCACAACTGCAGGGCTGGCGGGAATTTACCTTCCTGATGGCCCTCGCGGAGCGCTCCTTCCCCAATTACGCCCTGTTTGCGGATGCCGTTGGGCTCAAAACCGGTGCGAAAATGCGCCAATTGCTCGATCTTGGCTGGGAAATGCTGCAAAAGGACGTTTCCGAAGCGGCCATTCCCCAATTGCTGGCGAAACTCGAATCGCTGTCGCCAGATGTGAACGCCTATGACGCTTACGGTGTCTATCCCGCCTTTGATTTTTGCCAGTTGCTGGAACAGGCATTGCTGAACCGGCTCAATCCGGGCAAGCACCGCGCAACCGACGCCTCCCAGGTGGCCACCGCGACCGTCATGAACTTTGTTGAGCTTTCCGAAGGCGAAGACCTGGAAGAAGATGAGCTGGTCAGGCTATTGGACCAGCACCCGCTAATGAAAGAAGACAAGGTATTCCAGCGCGACCTGATCCTGGCCCTCAAACGCCAGCGCACGCCCACCAGCCAGTTTGTTGAACGCATCCACGGCGATGCCGCCAACGACGGTGTGAGCAACCTGGGCATCTCGCTGAGCGACTGACCGGCAGCGCTGCTGGCTCTGGCCTACACTTGGATGACAATCCGTTCTAATCCGGTACAGAAAAGCATCATGAAACTCTCTTCCTTTGGTCGGAAATTTACCGCGGATGCGGGAATCACCTCCCTGATGGATGACCTTGGCAACGCCCTGGCGTCCGGCGACGACATGATCATGATGGGTGGGGGCAATCCCGGCCATATTCCCGAGATCCAGGCTCGGGTCCAGCAGATACTGGCCGACATGGCCCAAAGTGATGGTGATACGCGCAGGCTGGTTGGTATTTATGACCCGCCCCAGGGTGAGAAGCAGTTCATTGCCTCCTTGGCTGAGCTTCTGAATCGTGAGTATGGCTGGGGATTGAAGCCGGAAAATATTGCCCTGACCAATGGCAGTCAGGCCGCGTTTTTCATGCTGTTCAATATGTTTGGTGGTGACTATGGTGATGGGGTGCACAAGCATGTCCTGTTGCCACTGGCGCCAGAGTACATAGGCTATGCCGATGCCGGTATTGAGCCCGGGCTGTTCCACGCCGTGCAGCCGGATATCTCATTCACCGACGCCCATGAGTTCAAATACCGGGTGGATTTCGATGCGGTTGAGGTAACGGCTGAAACCGGCGCCATCTGCGTTTCCCGGCCCACGAACCCCACTGGAAATGTGGTCACCGACGAAGAGCTGGCACGGCTGGAAGCCATGGCCCGCCAGCACGACATCCCGCTGATTGTGGATGGAGCCTACGGTACACCGTTTCCAAGCCTGCTGTTTGTGGATGCGACACCCCACTGGAACGACCAGGTGATCCTGTGCCTGAGTCTGTCAAAGTTTGGCCTGCCGGCCGTGCGTACGGGCATCGTTATTGCGGCGGAGCCGGTGATCAAGGCCTTGTCGGGCATCAATGCCATCATGAATCTGGCCACTGGTAGCTTTGGCGCCATGCTGGCGGAGCCTCTGGTGCGCTCAGGAGAAATCCTGTCTCTCAGCCGGGACGTGGTCTGCCCGTTCTACAAGGCGAAAATGGAGCGGGCGGTGGCGGTGTTTCGGGATGCCATGGGCGAGGACAGCTGTCGCTGGTATGTCCATAAACCCGAAGGCGCCATGTTTCTCTGGCTCTGGTTTCCGGGGCTGCCGATCAGCAGTCTGGAGCTGTATCAGCGGCTGAAAGCGCGGGGCGTGCTGGTGGTGTCGGGGCACTATTTCTTCCCCGGTTTGCCGGAAGACGGCTGGAAGCACCGCCACGAATGCCTGCGGGTGACCTACTCACAGGACGATGAGCGCGTGGCGGAGGGGCTGCGAATCATCGCGGATGAAGTGAAGGCTGTCTGGGCGACGGCCAGCCCGTAACTCACCGCTCTAGCGGCCCACCTTGGCGTCGCTGATGGTCAGTTCGTACTCGCTGCCGTCAGGTTCCACCTGGAGGAAGCGGATCAGCAGGTAGTCACGCTCCGGCGCGAACCACATCAGGGACTCGCGTTTGCTGTCGCTGTCGCGAACCTTCTCGGCCTTAAGTGTGCGAATGTCGTCGCCGTTGATGCGCACGGTTTCCTCGTCAACGACGGCGAATTTGTCGGTGTCGAAGTCGCCCTTGTCGATGACGCGGTATTCCATCTCGCGCTTGCCGGCCTTGATGTCCTGGCTTAGCTGCAGTTGATAGCCCATGGGGTCCATGGCGCCTTTCTCCAGCTTCATCGAAAACTTATCGCCTTCGTGATGCCCACTGACCACGTTATTTTCCCAGTCAAAATCGATCGCTTCCTCACGGTCCCGGATGAAGAGGCCGGAGAGCTTGTAGCGGTAACGTAGGGGAACCACCTGATTGTCTTCCCAGCGGAAGATCAGCGATTCGTCAATGTCTGCAACAAAGGAATCCACGTCGGTTCTGAAATGCCAGGTGCCATCGTCCCGTTGTTCCAGGATGCGGCGGGCGTCACCATTGAGGGAGATGCCCTTGTCCAGGGAGGCGTTGTAGCTGAGCTTCATGGGTTGGAGGGTAACGTCCTCCTGCTCGTCCGAGGCGTGTGCGAGCGAGGCTCCGAGAAGCAGCGCCCCGGTTAACAGGGCGGGCAACGCTGTGAGGCTGAATTTCAGGGGCATGCGACTCCTCCGGTTGCAATGGCAGATCTGTCACTGAACAGTCTAGCGTGACTGGTTGCTTCCGGAGATGACGATAAGTTTACTCAGGCCGAGGCTGCTGAGTTCTCGTCCGGAAGTACCACCGGTCGATTCAGTGGCTGACCGTCGAACACTACATAGTCGGTGCCCAGTTGAATGCGTCCCTCACAGAACCAGCGCACGACGATTGGGTAAAGCACGTGTTCTTTCTCCTGGACTTTCTCGGCCAGGGATTCCGGGGTGTCGTCCGGGGATATGCTCACTTCTGCCTGGGCAATCACCGGCCCGCCATCCAGTTCTTCGGTGACAAAATGAATGGACACGCCGTGGGTTGTTTCGCCAGCGTCCAGTGCACGCTGATGGGTCTTCAGCCCGGTGTACTTGGGCAGAAGGGAAGGGTGCACGTTCAGCATGGTGCCACGCAGTGCCCGCACGAAATCCGTGGTCAGGATGCGCATGAAGCCCGCCAGGACGATCAGGTCCGGGTTGTGACGGCGAATCTCCGCCATCAGTGCGCCGTCGAACTCCTCGCGGGAACCGTAATGGGTGTGATCCACGGTGAAGGTGTCGATGTTGGCCTGGGCTGCCCTCTCCAGAGCGAAGGCGCCAGGGCGGTTGCACCCTACCGCAACGATCTGGCCGGGAAAGTCCCGCTCCCGGCTGGCGTTGATGAGGGCCTGGAGGTTGGTGCCGCTGCCGGAAGCCAGGACCAGGATGCGTGGGGCGGTTACGGAATCTGCCTTCATGCCGACAACAGCCCTGGCGCATAACGTACTGATGCAGAGGCCGTGGCGTCGTCAGAGGCTTCAATGATGCCGACCTGCCAGACTTTTTCACCCAGAGCGTTCAGCGTATCAAGGGCCAGTTCGCGCTGGTTGGCGGGGATGCATACAACCATACCGACGCCACAGTTGAAGGTGCGGTACATTTCTTCGCTGGCAACGCCGCCGGCATCCTTCAGCCATTGGAACACCGGGGGTAGCTGCCAGCTGTCCGTATCGATGGCTGCTACCATGCCGTCAGGCAGAACCCGGGGAATGTTCTCCGGAAGGCCGCCGCCGGTGATGTGGGAAAGTGCACGAACGTCCACTTCGCGGACGAGCTGGAGCAGGTTTTTCACATAAATGCGGGTGGGCGCCATCAGGGCATCCGCGAGGGTGACGTCGGCAACCATCTGGTTCAGGTCAGCGTTACTGACTTCCAGGATCTTGCGGATCAGGGAGTAACCATTGGAATGCGGGCCGGAAGAACCCAGGGCGAGCAGAACGTCGCCAGCCTGCACGCGGCTGCCATCAATGATCTCGCTGCGCTCTGCCACACCCACACAGAAACCGGCCAGATCGTAGTCGTCCCCTTCGTACATACCCGGCATTTCCGCCGTCTCGCCACCCACCAGGGAGCAGCCGGCCTGTTCACAGCCAGCGCCAATGCCGTCGACAACCTGGGCGGCCACGTCGACATTCAGCTTGCCGGTAGCGTAGTAGTCCAGGAAGAACAGGGGTTCCGCGCCGCCTACTACCAGGTCGTTGACACACATGGCCACAAGGTCAATGCCAATGGTGTCGTGCTTCTGGAGTTGCATGGCGAGTCGAAGCTTGGTGCCGACGCCGTCGGTGCCTGATACCAGCACCGGCTCATTGTAGCCAGGGGGAATAGCCACCATGGCGCCAAAGCCACCGAGGCCGCCAAGGACTTCCGGGCGACGTGTGCGCGCCGCGGTATTCTTGATGCGGTCGACGAGTTCGTTACCGGCATCAATATCAACGCCGGCATCACGATAGGTGAGAGAGGGCTTCTGTTCGCTCATGGTGTGCTTAACCGTTTGGACAGTGGGACAGGCGGCGGATTTTAACAGGTGCGGAACGGCGCTCCAAATGCAATTGCCCCGTTTGTCATCCTTTAGGCAGTGTGGCGCCGGATTGACTTTCTGCAATCCCGGTTAGCTACTCACACCAGGGGGCTTGGTGTATCCTATGCGCCATTAAGACGAATCGCAGGGTGTTTCATGCCAGACTCAGGAAAAATCTCGATGCAGGCAGCGCGGATAGTCCGTCAGTCACTCCGGTTGTTTGGCGTACTGGCGCTGATGGCCGCGCCAGCGGCAGCTGTTACCGTTACCGGCCTTTACTCGGTGGAAGTGCCCGTCGCTGGCTCGCAGCCACAGGAACTTGAGCAGGGCTATGCGGACGGCCTGAGCCGGGTGTTTGTACGCGTTTCCGGCACCCGCGACGTGCTGCGCAACGAAGGCGTTGAAGAACTCCTGGCGAACGCCGAATCGCTGCTTCAGTCCTACCAGTTCTTACGCTCCGATACGGGAAATCACAGGCTACGGATGAGCTTCGGCGCGGTCGGCGTCAACCGTGCGCTGGCGTCCGCGGATGCACCGGTGTGGGGCGCGAATAGGCCGCTGACGCTGGCCTGGATCGCGGTCGAAGAAGGCGGGCGCCGTACCCTGGTCCATCAGGGAAACGACAGTACCGGGACGGGCGCCGATGAACAGTGGCGTCGCGTTTTTCAGGACGCGGCGGTTGACCGGGGTTTGCCGGTGGGGCTTCCTCCCGCAAGATACCGGGACGACCGTGAACTGTTGTCGGACATATGGGGACAGTTTTCATCCAGTGTTCGCAGATCGTCCGAGGATATGGAGCATGACCTGATGTCGTTGGTACGGGTCAGCCGTTCCGGATCACAGTGGCGTGCCGGATGGGTGTTTGACGGTATGGGGCTGGATAGTACGGAGCAATCGGTGACCGCCGACACGCCGCAAGCTCTGGCTGCTGCCGTTGTCGGGCGCTGGGCGGAAATGTTTGCCGATCGTTATGCGGTTGCTGGCAGTGATGTCGGCGAGTCTCCACAGGTGGATATCGTTGTGCATGGAGTCAGCAATCTGAAGGATTACGCCCGTGTGAATGGGGTTCTCAAAAACCTGTCGCCCGTGGTCGATGCGGGTGCCACCAGAGCGCGGAAGGACCAACTGACGCTCAGGGTTGCCTTTTCAGGGGAGATGGAGCAGCTGAAGCAGTACATTGCCCTGGATCCGCGGCTGGTTCCGCTTTCAGACGCCGAGGTCTCACGCATGCCCACAGGTGATGAGCGTCAACCCGGTGGTCAGGCGCAGGCCCAATCGGTGCAGCAGGCCCCGCAAGGCGGTATTGCACTGGCGGAACAGAGCACGGAGAGCGCTGCGGCCTCCGCCAACCCGCTGTTCGTTTACCAGCCTCTACTGGCAAACGAGGAAGAGTCAGAACAGGCGTTCGAGTCACTCTATCAGGTGCTTCATTACCGCTGGCAGCCTGCCTCCATCGTCGAGTCGGAAGACGGGGAATAATATCGCGGTGTTCGGTATTAGGGGAGTCATGTCATGACGCACCGCTGGCGCTGGATTCCAAATGCGCTGACGTTTTTGCGCATTTTGCTGATTGCTCCTTTTGCGGCAGCCCTTATGGCCAAGGAATATCGTTTTGCCCTGGTGATATTTTTTCTGGCATCCGCAACGGATGCCTTTGATGGTTTCCTGGCTCGTCACTACAACTGGCGAACCCGGCTTGGCGCCATTGCCGACCCATTGGCGGACAAGGCACTGCTGATCACCACCTATCTGATGCTGGCTATAACTGGCGTACTCCCGGCCTGGCTGTTCTGGTTGGTGCTGGGCCGGGATCTCCTGATCGTGTGTGGTGGGCTGGCGTTTCATTACGGTGTCGGTCGCTTTGAAATGCAGCCGAGCCTGCCCGGTAAACTTAACACCCTGATCCAGATTCTGGTCGCCCTCGCGATCATCATTCTGCTGGCGGATTTGCCGATGCAACCGTGGGTTATGGACGTTGGCATTCTGCTGGTGGCGGCCTCAGCCATTTTCAGCGGTGCGCACTATATCGGCGTATGGAGTCTGAGGGCATGGAGGGCAAAGAGGCAGTGAGTGCGTCACAGCTGGTGTTGGGGGTCAAGCTTCGAGACGACGCCCGTTTTGATAATTTTCATGGTGGCCGGAATGCCGATGCCGCGGCAAGACTTAAGTCTGCCTGCGAGCAGGTTGGTGTTGTACCCGTCATCGCCGTTTGTGGCGACGCAGACACTGGCAAAAGCCATCTGTTGCAGGCGGTCTGTCATCTGGCGGAGCAAAACCAACAGAGTGCGGTTTGTGTCAGCATGGAGGAGTTGTTTCCTCTGGGTCCCGACTCGCTCTCAGGGCTGGAAGGCCAGTCAGTGATCTGCCTGGATGACCTGGATCTCATTGCGGGCCAGGAAAACTGGGAAGAGGCCATCTTCCATCTGTACAATCGGGTGAATGACCATGGGCACCTGATGGTCGTCAGCCTGTCGGAACTGCCGGCGTCGTTGCCATTCGGGTTGCAGGATCTGGTGTCCCGGTTGAGTCATGGCCTGACCATTCAATTGGGCATCTATCGCGACGATGATCGCCTGAGGATACTGATGGCGAGGGCGGAGCAGCGCGGCCTTGTCCTCAGTGATGATGTGGCCGTATTCATACTCAGGCGAGCACCCCGGAAACTGGCCGATCTGCTGGCCATTCTGGATCGCCTGGATGAAAACTCATTACGCGCCCAGCGACGACTGACGATCCCGTTCGTTAAGTCGGTGTTGGGCTGGTAAGGCGTTATATTCGCAGGGAAACTGTCAGAGGAAGCAGCATGAGACGAGTAGTGTTTAACCAGAAAGGTGGCGTCGGCAAGTCCAGTATCACCTGTAACCTGGCCGCGATCAGCGCCGCCCGGGGCAAACGAACACTGGTTGTCGATCTTGATCCCCAGGGTAATTCCACCCACTACCTGCTGGGTAGGCCCGCGGGCGAGCTCAAGGATACCATTGCCGACTACCTTGAGCAGACGGTAGCGTTTACCGTGTTTAATCGGCGCGCGGACGAGTTTGTCCACGCCTCTCCCTTCGACAACCTGTTTGTTATGCCTTCCAGCCCGGAACTGGATTTTCTGGAGCGCAAACTGGAAGCCAAGCACAAGATTTACAAGCTGAGAGAAGCACTGAAGAAGCTCGGTGAGTCGTTTGACGAAATCTACATTGATACGGCGCCGGCGCTCAATTTCTACACTCGATCCGCATTGATTGCGGCGCAGCGATGCCTGATCCCTTTCGATTGCGATGATTTTTCCCGTCAGGCTCTCTACAGCATCCTTCACGAGATTCAGGAGCTGCAGGAAGACCACAACGAAGACCTCGTGGTCGAAGGTATTGTCGCAAACCAGTTCCAGCCCCGCGCCAGCCTGCCAAAGAAGCTGGTGCGTGAGCTGATGGACGAGGGCCTGCCCGTATTGCCGGTGAGGTTGTCCAGCTCGGTGAAGATGAAGGAGTCGCACCAGAGCCGGCAACCGTTGATTCATATGGCACCGAAACATCCGCTGACTCGGCAGTATGAAGACCTGTACCGAGTGCTTCATGGCGAAACCGTTGAACTGGAACCCCTGGCAGATTGAGAGTGAGCGTATCTATGGCGAATTCGTCCGACCATACCACCCGTGTCGCGGACAGCCTGCTTCAGATAGAGATTGAGTTGCGGCGAATTGATGCTTGGGAGAGTGAGCCGCCATCGCCAGAGGCGCTGCAGAGTGCCCAGCCATTTGCCGTGGACACGCTGGAGTTTACCCAGTGGTTGCAGTTCGTCTTTGTCAGCCGCATGAAAGTGTTGATTGAGGGCGGTCAGCCCCTGCCTCAGGTGTCAGGTATGGCACCGATGGCGGAAGAGCACTTCCGGGGCAGGGAAGAATCCGGGGCCGCCCTGATTAGCAAGCTGGAAGAAATGGACCGCCTGCTGTCCGGACAGCCCTGAGCGTGTAATTAGCCCTGAGCGTATAATCAACCCTGAGCGTGTGAACCGGGCCTCCGGCCGAATCAGTCGTGGGTGTCCAGGCGCATGGACAGATCCACCGCCCTGACATCCTTGGTCAGTGCTCCGATAGAGATATAGTCAACACCGGTCTCGGCAATCGGCACCAGTGTCTCGCTGTTGACGCCGCCGGACGCTTCCAGCTTTGCGGCGCCCGCCGTGTGAATAACCGCCTGGCGCATATCCTCCAGTGAGAACTCATCCAGCATAATGATGTCCGCGCCTGCGGCCAGGGCCTGATCCAGTTCTTCCAGATCTTCGGTTTCCACTTCCACCGGCCGGCCAGGGGCAAGTCGGCGGGCCTCTCTGACGGCATCCGCAATGGAGCCACAGGCGGCAATGTGGTTTTCCTTGATCAGGAAGGCATCCCACAGACCAATGCGATGGTTATGGCAGCCACCGCAGGTAACCGCGTATTTCTGCGCCAGTCGCAGGCCAGGCAAGGTCTTGCGGGTATCCAGTAGCTGAACACCGGTATGGGCGACACGGCGGGCATGGCCGGCACATGTGGTGGCAACGCCGGACAGCAACTGCAGCCAGTTCAGGGCTGAGCGCTCGGCGGTGAGCAGGCTGCGAGCCGGGCCTTCCATGGAAAACAGCGATTGGCCGGGGCTTGCCTCGTCTCCGTCCTGCACCTGCCAGCTCAGGGTGACCCCCGGGTCCACCTGCCGGAACACCTCCTCAACCCATGCGCGTCCGGCAATGGTTGCGGCATCCCGGGTAATGACATGTCCGCGACTGATGCGCGCTTGTGGAATCAGCATGGCAGTAATGTCGCCATCTCCAATGTCTTCACGCAGGCTTTGTGCAACGGTTTCAATGCGGGACTGGCGGAGCAGTTCGGCTGGAATCATGGCAGAATTTCCGGTTGTTCAGTGGCGGTTTGGAGGCACGTTGGGTGTGCGGTTGTGATTCTATAGGCCACAGCCAGATTCGCCAAACGTGGAAAGGTGGGGGTGCTAAACTGTGACAACCATCACTTAGACACAAAAGGTGACAAATTCTGACACAAGGTGACGTGGGTAAGGCCTAAGATGTGCAATAACACATTTCTCCAGCTATCACCCGGAGCAGCCGAATGGCGCAGGATAACAAGGTTGTAAGTCTCAAAGGCCAGAAGCTTCCTGACAGGTTTTCCCTGCCGGGCTCTCTGGTGCGCCTGCGTGACGTATCGGGTCAGTCACTGAAGTCTGTACTGTCTGGTTTTTTCGACAAGGCGGACGACGCGCTTTTTGAGCTGGCGGACAAGGCTGGAACCAACCAGGATCAGACCGCGTACTTTGACGCCATGCGTGAGTTGAGGCTGCGGCGCAAGAACATGACCGTGTCGGTGCTGCAGTACGTCAGCCGCGCGTTCAATGACATCGGCTCGTTCAAGCCGGGTGGTGGCAGTGGCACCCTGGATGAGGTGGACCAGGACTCGCTGGCGTTGCTGGACCATTCCGATCTGGAGCAGCAGGTCGCCATCGACAACCTGATCAACAAACTGCGCAACCAACACGCGGAGGTTATACGCCTGCTGAATGTGCGGGTTGCTCACCTGCTGCCCTCGGTGCGTCTGGAAGATAGCCAGATGCCCCTGAGCCCGGAGGTGATCTGCGGAGGGGTTGCGGAAGCCTGTTCCGATCTGGATATCGATATCCGTGCCAAGCTGGTGGTGCTTAAACTGTTCGACCGCTTGCTGGTGGGGGTTCTGGGTGATTTCTACAAGGATGCCAACAAAACCCTGATCGCCGAAGGGGTGCTGCCCGACATGCGTCGCCCGCCGGTCGGTGGCCAGGGCGCGTCTGGCAAATCCGCCCCGGCTGGGGGGCGGACTGCTGGGACGCTGTCAGCGAGCTCGGAGTCAGATGCGTCGGGGCCGCTCACGACGCCGTCCGACGATGTGCGGGCAACGTTTTCTGAACTGAGTGCTCTGTTGCACCAGGGGCAGAGTTCGAGCGAGTACGGCACAGAAAACAGTGGTGTGCCCAGCGCCGGCGCGCTCGATACCCGTACACTGATGACACGGCTTCACGAAATCCAGTCTCAGTCAGTCCATTGGGGGCAGGGTGAGGTTGTGCCTCTGTCAGAGCAACTACAGCAGGTGTTCCGGTCGGAAACCGGGAAGAAACATGATGTCGGCCAAGTGGACAGCGACGTCATCAATCTCGTGTCGATGTTGTTTGATTTTATCCTGGAAGACCGTCAGCTCCATCCGGTGATGAAGTCCGTGATCGGGCGCCTTCAGATTCCTGTACTCAAGGTGGCGCTGAGCGACAACAATTTCTTTAACCGGGGCGGACATCCGGTACGGAAGCTGCTGAATGAGCTGGCCATGTCTGCTATCGGTTGGACCGAGAAAAAGGCCGGCCAGCGTGATCCGCTACGAGACAAGATCGAGTCGGTGGTTGATCGCGTGCTTAACGAATTTACCGACAACGTCGATATTTTCAGTGAGCTGCTCAGCGATTTCGGCCATTTCATGGATTTGGACCGGCGTCGCAGGGAGCTCGTGGAGCAGCGTCTGCGTGATGCTGAGGAAGGCAGGGCCAAGCAGGAGCGGGCATCCAAAGCGTCTGAGAACCTGCTGAACGAACAGATTACCGGTCGGGATCTGTCTCCTCCGGTCGTCACACTGTTGAATGAGGCGTGGGCAAAGTATCTACAGTGGATCGTGCTGCGTGAGGGTGAAGACAGTGAGCGCTGGGATGAGGCATGTGACCTTACCCGGCAGCTCGTATGGAGTGTTGATCCCAGGCCCATCAACGACAACACTCGCAGCGAGCTGCTGCGGTCGATTCCGGGAATCGTGGACGGTCTGAGAAACGCCCTACAGGAAATTTCGTGGGACCCGTTTGCCACCGACGCCGCCATAAGAGACCTTGAACTGGCCCACGTGGACGTGTTCCAGCGCCTTGTCACCACAACCCGCCCTGCTGTGGCGCCCGAACCTGAACCTCAGGCTGCGCCCCAAAAGGTGGAGGCGGAACCGTCTGTGGTCTCCAGGGATATGTCGGATACCGAGTCCAAACCTCCAGAGAAAGTGGAGCGAACGACTGAGGGCGTAATGGCAGGCGCCTCCGAGCCCTCGGATGCCACCACGTCTGTATCTGCTAGCCCCGTGCCAAGCCCTGAAGAGCCGGCCGCAGAGGAATTGGCCGGGAGCTCCGGCGCAAATGTCGAGCTTCAATGGCTGGAGCGGGCTGATGGCCTTCGTGTTGGCTCCTGGGTTGAGCTGACCCGTGATGGCAACAAAACACGCTGCAAGCTGGCCGCGTTTATCAAGGCGACGGGCAAGTACATCTTCGTTAATCGCAGTGGTGCCAAAGTGGCGGAATATCAGCGTGAAAACCTTGCACTGGCGCTCGCTGCGGATGAGATCTCCATGTTGGACGACGGCCTGATATTCGACCGGGCGCTGGAATCCATCATCGACAACCTTCGCAGTAGCCGCAAGGACTGATCGTATAGCAAGACCGGAGACTTTGTGCTTCAATCAGGGGCATCAAAGCAACAACGGCGAACGCATCGGTGGTCCGGTCTGTTCGCCCCGGCCTGTTGGAACCACATTGTCTGAAACCATCCCTTCGCGCAACACCATTGACCTGTCGCCACCGGCTGTCGCCGGATTACGGACGACCGGTCGGGTAGCCGGCGCCCGTTGGTGCCCGTCTCCAAATTTTGGCAAACGCCCCGAAGGGGCGGCAATATCCCTGTTGGTTGTTCATAATATCAGCCTTCCTCCCGGGCAGTTCGGAGGCGATGCCATCGAACGGTTTTTCTGCAACCAACTGTCCCCCTCAGAGCACCCCTATTTCGAGACCATCGCCGATATGAAGGTTTCGTCACACCTGTTGATCCGCCGGGATGGCGAATGCCTTCAGTTCGTCAGCTTGTTGGAGCGCGCGTGGCATGCCGGGCGGTCCTGCTTTCAGGGCCTGGAAGAGTGCAACGATTATTCAATCGGCATTGAGCTGGAGGGCGCGGATGACATTCCATACACCGCAGCTCAGTATGAGGTGCTTGCTGACGTGTCAGCATTGATCATGAAATCGTGGCCGGCCATCACGCCAGAGAGGATCACCGGGCACAGCGATATCGCACCCGGTCGCAAAACCGATCCGGGCCCGGCTTTTGACTGGCCCCGATATCGGCAACTGCTTGGTACAGGGCATGGCAACGGAGCGGATAACTGATGGTATTGGTGGTGTTTCTGCTCGCTTACCTGGTGAGACGCAAGCTGGATGCGGCCAACGCCTGGTCTTCTGAGCCGTTGTGGCGTTCCGCGTTTAACCGGGGAGGCGCTGAAAGGTCTGGTAACGAGGCAGGCCTATGGAAGGGGCTGGTTATTATTCTTGTGCCCTCGCTGATTCTGGCCGCCGGGGAGTACTATCTGCACACCATTGGCTGGCGCATGGCCGCGTATCCATTGGAGTTTTTGTTGATGGTGTTGTTGATGGGTGCGCCGGGTTGGCGGGCGCGCCTGGAGGTTTACAGCGAATCCTGGGCCAGGGGCGACATGCAGTCCGCTTGGCATCACGTTATGGATATTTTGCCGGCTGAGGAACGGGGCGCGGCAACGTCGCCCGATGAGATGCATCTGGCTTTGTCACGAACGCTGATGGTCAGCGTCTTCGAGCGTTTTTTTCTGGTCGCTTTCTGGTATGCCGTTGGCGGTATTGCGGCTGCCTTCTTTGCGAGGGGAGTTGTCGCGTTAAGGGATCACTGGCCGCAGGTGGCAGCGAGACCAGGGTTTGCCGCGCTGGCGGAGATACTCAATTGGCTTCCCTCACGACTACTGTCCTTCACGTTTGGAGTCGCAGGTGATCTTGCCGGCTGGATGAAAGAAGGAAAACGAAGACTGTTTGATTTTAGCCTCAGAACCAACCAGCTATTGATGGGCGCCGCGAGCGCGGCATTGACGGGCTATGCACTGGACCCGGAACGGTTCTCAAATATCCATCCGGACGAATGGGCGGGCTTTGGTGGTCGCAGCCTGGAGGCCATCCGGGATTTGCTGAACCGAAGCATGCTGGTCTGGATCTGCATCCTTGCGCTGCTGGTTATTGCCGGTGTGCGCTGATCACGACATTTTGACAAAAATTACATTTTTACGCCGAAAAACACTCAAGTTTGTAGTACTTTAGTCGACAATATAAACAAATAGAATAAAGTTCCATCCTTTCGATGCTTTCTGTGGGGGTACACGTGAACCAGCTTATCAAGCCTGCAGTAGCGCTGATGAATCGGCTGCCGATGTTCTACAAATTCAGCCTGATCAGTGTGTTGTTCCTGCTTCCCATTATTGCCCTTTCCTGGTTGGTTATCAGTGAACTGAACCGGTCGGTTGATACCATGACCCGGGGCGTGGAGGGGTTGGAGCAGCTCGAAAAGGTGGATACGCTGCTGGCAGAGTCCATGGCATACCGGGATTTTCGTGCCCCCGGCAAGATCAAGGATGACAATGAACTGCTCTCACAGTCCGCAGAGTCGTCAGAAACGATTGATAGAATTCTTGAGGAACTGGTTAACGCAGAGGCTCGTTTTGATGAGTCCGGTAACTGGTCCCAGCAGGTGGCGATGCTGGTGGAAGAGTGGCAAACACTCAAATCGACTGACAGTTATCAGGGCAATATCGACCCCCAGTTCAAGTATTATCAGGAGTTCGTCCAGAAAGTGCGGGCGCTCTTGTCCGCGACCATTGAAATTTCCGGCCTGGGGCAGGACGCATCCCGGGAAAACCTGCTGCTTCTGGGGCTTTTGCGTGAGTCGCTGCCGGATGCCCGCAGCATCATTGGCCGGGCCAGGACGTTCGGGACCTTTGCGCTCATCGACGGGCAGGTGGGCTACAATCTCAGTGACGCTCTTAATGAAATCTATGACGAACTGACCAACCGCGCATCACTGCTCGGGCCTGCACTGACCGTATCGATGGATGCATCGCCGACCCTGGAGAAAACGACAGGTGATGCTGTCGAGGGCATTCTCGAGAGTCTGGTGGTTGTGCGTGACGAGCTGGATGCCAACATCATCACGCCCATGCGCCTCGAGTTACCCTGGCGGGATTTCAACCGCACCATCGAAAACCAGCTTGCCCATTACGATGCGCTCAAGGCTGGAATTTTTGACGTCGTTGGCGCAAACCTGAACTCACGCCTGGAGGGCGAGCTGCAGCAACGGCAGTTGATTATTGCCGCATTGGTAATTGTCCTGTTGGTGGTGGTTTACCTCTACGTCGGCTTCTTTATGTCGGTACGTACGGCTATTAATCGTTTCAGCACGGCAGCAAGGTCCGTGGCTGAGGGCGATATGACGACTCACATCCAATTGGATAATCGTGATGAATTGGGTGAGCTGACTACCGAGTTCAACAACATGACGGACCGGATTGCCGAATTGATCCGCTCAGTGAGCAGCACTACATCGGACGTCGATCGGCAGGCCACTCGTGTCAACGATACCGCGGCTGCGAACAGCGAGGCCGTTGCGCGGCAGATGGAGGAGTCCGGCCAGATCAACGAAGCCATGAACCAGATGGTGGAAGCGGTCAATGAGGTTACTGAGAGTGCTCATCGCGTGTCTGATAGCGCTGGCGCGGCTGAAGAGGATACCGAGAGAGGCCGCGGAGTGGTTGCGGATACCGTCGCCACCATCAACCGTCTTGCCACCGAAATCTCCGGCGCGGTTGATGTCATCAACCGGGTAAACGCCGACAGCGATAACATCAGCCAGGTTCTGGTCGAAATCAAGGCGATTGCGGAGCAGACCAATCTCCTGGCATTGAATGCGGCCATCGAGGCTGCGCGCGCCGGTGAGCAGGGCCGTGGTTTTGCGGTGGTGGCAGACGAAGTACGTTCACTGTCACAGCGTACCCACAAATCGACTGAGGAAATCGAGGGTATGATCACCCGGTTGCAGAGCGGCGTGAAGGAAGCCGTTGCGGCCATGACCAACAGCCATGACGTGACTGAAACCACGGTGAAGAAATCGGCGGAAGTGACGGAAGCGCTGGACCGGATTGCCCAGGGGATTTCGACCATTGTTGATATGAGCCACCAGATCGCACAGGCGGCCGAGGAGCAGTCTGCCGTGGCGAAAAACGTCAATACCAACGTTGAACAGATCAGTGTCCTGGGTGAGAAAACGGCAGATAACGCCGAGGAAACCCTGGCATCGTCACGGGAAATGTCACAACTGACTGCATCCCTGCAGCGCCTCGTGGAAGCGTTCAGGGTCTGACATTCGGGATCTGAAGGGTGTGCTCCTGAGATCTATGGCGATAGCTGTTTAATACAGTTTGTCAGCATCTGGTTTGTCGGAACATCAACGCCCAGCGCATGCCCGCGCCCGACGATATATCCATTGATAAAGTCAATTTCGGTAGGGCGGCCCCGCCGCCTGTCGCTGCGCATGGATGAGGTATTCCGCGCCGTTTTGCGGGCAACCGTTTCGATGCGTTCGCGAATTGTGATTGATGGCAGGGCTTTTCCAATATCCTCCTTCATCACCTTCGAGATTTCGTCGCACAACTCATCGATGTGTTCCCGGTAGAACGGGTCGGCGAGGATGTCACCGTTCGGGCAGTCGAGGATTGCCGTAAAGGCATTGATACCCGCATTGATGATCAGTTTGTCCCACAGCCGCCTCTGAATGTCTTGCTCTGCGTGAACCGTCAACCCGCTGGTGCCAAGCGCCGTTACTACCTGCGTCAGATGCGTCGTCGCACTCTTGGTTAATGGGCCAACCCAGGTTTCGCCTTTGCCGGCGTGGACTGTGCAGCCTGGTGCTGGGCGGTTCGCCCCTTCGGTGGTGCTGGCGGCCAGGATCGGTCGTTGTGGCCAACGCTCGGCGACCGCTTGCTGGCAGCCCAAGCCGTTCTGGAACAGGACGATGGGAGTATCTGGGGAAAGGTCATGGAGGTTGGATTCAATGGCACCGAGCGTATCGCCCGCCTTCGTGGTGACCATCAACAGTGAGGGGGGTGCCTCGGTGGCGAGCAGGTAGGGAACTGTGACAACTTCCTCCGGGCCTTCGAACCGCCGGAACGTGTAAGTCAGTGCGGGTTTACCTGTTTCCGGGGTAACCTTGCGACGAGGGATAAACGTTACCGTCCCGGTGGGCAGGTAGCCCGCCCAGAGTTGGCCCATGGAGCCTGCTCCGAGAATGGCGATGCGGCCATTCCCGGACAGCCCCTGATTATTCCCTGGCGTGGCCATGGGTTACATGGCCTCGATGGCGGCCCGTTGCTCGCTGAGCCGGCTCATGCTGCCCTGGGCATCGCTGAGCTTTTCCTTCTCTTTTTCTACCACCTCTGCGGGCGCCTTGGCAGTGAATTTCTCGTTGCCAAGTTTTCCTTCCAGTCGGCCAACTTCTTTTTGCAGTCGCTCCAGTTCCTTGTCCAGTCGCTTGAGTTCGGCATCCTTGTCAATCAGACCGGCCATGGGCACCAGCACTTCCATCTCGCCAACCAACTGGGTGGCTGACATGGGGGCTTCGCCTTCGGTAAACCATTCCAGGCTGTCCAGGCGCGCCAGTGATGACAGGAACTGTCGGTTCTCGTCCAAGCGGCGTTTGTCGTCTGGGTTTTTACCACGCAGAAGCACCGGGATGGCTTTTGCCGGGGAGATGTTCATCTCGCCGCGGATATTCCGAACAGCGACAATCACGCCTTTCAGCCATTCAATATCGGCGGCTACCGCAGAGTCCTGCTTGTTGGCATCTGGCTGGGGGAAGGGTTGCAGCATAATGCTGTCACCACTCTTACCGGCCAGGGGTGCGATGCGCTGCCAGATTTCTTCGGTGATGAACGGCATCATCGGGTGCGCCAGGCGAAGGACCGCTTCCAGCACCCGTACCAGGGTGCGGCGGGTGCCACGTTTGGCTTCCGCACTGGCGTTGTCGTCGTTCAACGCCGGCTTGGAGAGTTCCAGGTACCAGTCGCAGTATTCGTTCCAGATGAACTCATACAGGGCGTACGCGGCCAGGTCGAACCGGTACTGGTCAAGATGGCGGATCACGTCCTGCTCGCAGGTTTGCAGCTCGCTGATGATCCAGCGGTCTGCCAGCGACAATTCCACGGCCTCACCGTTGACGCCGCAATCCTCGCCCTCGGTGTTCATCAGCACGTAACGGGCAGCGTTCCACAGCTTGTTGCAGAAGTTACGATAGCCTTCAAGGCGCTTCATGTCCCAGTTGATGTCGCGGCCGGTGGTCGCCATGGCGGAGAGAGTGAAACGCAGGGCATCCGTACCATGAGCGGTAATGCCTTCCGGGAACTCCTTCCGGGTGCGCTTCCCGATCTTCTCGGCCAGTTTGGGCTGCATCAGGTTGCCAGTGCGTTTCTCCAGCAGGTCATCGAGCTCGATGCCGTCGATCATGTCCAGTGGGTCAATCACGTTGCCCTTGGACTTGGACATCTTGTCGCCGTGCTCGTCGCGGATCAGGCCGGTCACATACACGGTCTTGAACGGTACCTGTGGGGTGCCGTCCTCGTTTTTCATGAAGTGCATCGTCATCATGATCATCCGGGCCACCCAGAAGAAAATGATGTCAAAACCGGTCACGAGAACGTTGGTGGGGTGGAAGGTTTTCAGCCGCTCGGTGATTTCCGGCCAGCCCAAGGTGCCGAAGGTCCACAGGGCGGAGCTGAACCAGGTGTCGAGCACGTCGTCGTCCTGGTTCAGCTGCAGGTCGGCGGCAAGGTTGTGTTTCTGGCGCACTTCCTCTTCACTACGGCCGACATAGATATTGCCCTCGGCGTCGTACCAGGCGGGAATACGGTGGCCCCACCACAGTTGGCGGGAGATGCACCAGTCCTGGATATCCCGCATCCAGGCGAAGTACATGTTTTCGTACTGCTTGGGCACGAACTGGATACGACCGTCTTCGACCGCTTCGATCGCCGGCTTTGCCAGGGTTTTGGCATCGGCAAACCATTGGTCGGTCAGCATGGGTTCGATGATCAGGCCGGAGCGGTCGCCCCGGGGCACGCTCAGCACGTGGTCTTCCACTTCCTGTACCAGGCCTTCGGCGTCCATATCCGCCACGATCTGCTTGCGGGCCTGTTCGCGGGTAAGGCCGGCGTACGCAGCCGGCAGGCTGCCGTCCACATCGGTGTTTTCAGTGCCATCGGCGTTGACCACTTCGGCTACATCGCGGATGCAGGCGTCCTGGGTCATGACGTTGATCATTACCAGGTTGTTGCGCTTGCCCACGGCGTAGTCGTTAAAGTCGTGGGCGGGGGTGATCTTGACGCAGCCACTGCCTTTTTCAGGGTCGGCGTGGGTGTCGGCGAGAATGGGAATGCGTCGGCCTACCAGCGGGAGGTCAACGAATTTGCCAATCAGGTGCTGGTAGCGCTCATCGTCCGGGTGCACGGCCACGGCAGTATCGCCAAGCATGGTTTCCGGGCGAGTGGTCGCCACCACTAGATAGCTCTTGCCATCCTGCGTCTTTTCGCCGTCGGCCAGCGGGTAGCGAAGGTGCCAGAAAAAGCCTTTCTCTTCCTTGTTCTCGACCTCAAGGTCGGAAATGGCTGTATGCAGCTTCGGGTCCCAGTTGACCAGGCGCTTGCCACGGTAGACCAGGCCTTCGTCGTACAGGCGGATGAACACTTCCTGCACGGCTTTGTAGAAACCGTCGTCCATGGTGAAACGTTCGTGGTCCCAGTCCACCGAGTTACCCAGACGGCGGATTTGGCCGGTGATAGTGCCACCGGAATGTGCCTTCCAGTCCCAGATGCGCTTGATGAATTCTTCCCGGCCAAGGTCATGACGGGTTTTGTCTTCTTCCGCCGCGAGCTTGCGTTCAACCACCATCTGGGTGGCGATACCGGCGTGGTCGGTGCCTACCTGCCAAAGGGCATTGCGGCCCTGCATACGTTTGAAGCGGGTGAGCGTGTCCATAATGGTGTGCTGGAAAGCATGGCCCATGTGGAGGCTGCCGGTGACGTTGGGCGGTGGGATGGCGATGCTGAAGGATTCGCCTTCGCCCCCCTCCGCCTTTTCTGAACGGGGGCGGAAGTACCCTTTGGATTCCCAGTTTTCGTACCACTGGCGCTCGATGTTTTCTGGCTGGTAGGTTTTTTCCATGGGTTTCTGCTGGTGACCGTTTGGTTGATTCACAAGGGAAAATTGAGACGCTCGATTATACATGCTCCTTGGGTTCTCGGCGAACCATGGGGGGAGGGGTACGGGGGTGGTTTGAATTTCAGGCGGGAAAAGAACTCGCTTCGCTCAGACACCTTTTCTCGCCTGAAATTCAAACCACCCCCATACCCTTATGGAGTTCGAGTTGTCTCGGCTGTGTTCAATGGTTTTGCCTGGGTATGATTGTGAGCCTGTTTTACGTCTCACCGCTTCCTTTGGTCATGCACTCGAGGCTCAATTCCCAATGCCCGTAACTGCTTGAAATGCGATCGTGCCTGACTCAACACCGTTTCGTCGTTATGGGCAACCAGCGCCAATCGTTTAAACCGGTCTGCGTCCGCAGGCAGGGTGGATGAGAGGATGATCACCGTGTCCCAGTCTTCCGCTACCGGTTGGCAAAGCAATATCCCAACGGGATCAGTGCAGGTCGTGGCGGAGTCCGGCACGATGCTGTGGGGTATAAAAGCCTCGGGGCTGAAGTTCCAGAGCAGGTCGTCCAGTTCCTGAGCCTGTTGCATGGTGTCACAGACGACGCCCACGCGGTCTCCCTGCTGGCGCGCCTTGTCCACCAGTTTGGCGGTATGGAGATTGCGAGCCGCAGGGGTGTTCTGGGCGAGGATGTGGAACCAGTAGGACTGGTTCCGTTCATCCTGTGAGCCCGGATTACTTTCCGGCATGGGACATCAGGTAGTCGACCAGCATGGGTACCGGGCGGCCAGTCGAGCCTTTGGCTTTGCCGGAGAGCCAGGCAGTACCTGCAATATCCAGGTGGGCCCAGGGGTAGTCCTTGGTGAACCGGGACAGGAAGCAGGCAGCGGTGATGGTGCCGGCCGGGCGACCACCAATGTTCTGCATGTCAGCAAAGTTGCTGTCGAGCTGGCTCTGGTATTCGTCCCACAGAGGTAGGCGCCAGGCGCGGTCGCCAGCGCGTTCACCAGCGGCCAGCAGTTCGTTGGCCAGGGTGTCGTTGTTGCTCAGCAGGCCGGTGGCATGGCTGCCCAGGGCGATGATGCAGGCGCCAGTCAGTGTGGCCATGTCGACGACCACTTCCGGGTCGAATTTCTTGACGTAGGTGAGGGCGTCGCACAGTACGAGTCGGCCTTCTGCGTCGGTGTTCAGGATTTCGATGGTCTGGCCAGACATGGAAGTAACAATGTCACCCGGGCGTGTCGCAGTGCCGCTGGGCATGTTCTCGGCGGCGGCGATTACGGCAACCACGTTGATTTTCGGTTTGGTCTCGGCAATGGTTTTCATGGCGCCGAACACGGCGGCGGCGCCACCCATGTCGTACTTCATTTCATCCATGCCTTCGCCGGGCTTGAGGCTGATGCCGCCGGTGTCAAAGGTAATGCCTTTGCCCACGAGGACGTAAGGCTTGTCTTTCGCCTTGCCGCCACGGTATTCCATTACGATCAGTTTGGCGGGTTGGGCGCTGCCGGCAGACACGGACAGTAAGCTGTGCATGCCCAGCTTTTGCATCTGCTTTTCGTCCAGCACGTCGGTCTTGATGACGTCGTTGTCTTTGGCCAGTTTCTCAGCCTGCTCAGCCAGCCAGGTGGGATGGCAGATATTCGGCGGTGTGTTGCCCAAATCCCGGGTGAAATTCATACCACGGCCGGTTGCCAGACCAAGATTGAAGGCGTCCTTCAGGGCCTTTCCGGCGGAGGAGGCAGCAACGGTCACCTTCGTCAGTTTGCGTTGTGATGGTTTCTCGCTCTTGAATTCGCTGAACCGGTAGAACTGCTCTTCCAGGGTGCGGCCGATCAGGTTCAGGCGTGCCGTTTCCGAACTGGTGGCGTCGTCACCAGTGACAAGGGTGTCGCTCAGGCCGACCAGTACGTGTTTGGACGGGCCATCCTTGATCTGGCTGGCCATGGCGATCAGCGATTTGCGGTAGTTGGCGGGGGAGCGATCCTTGTCGGCGCCGGTGCCAACGACCAGCAGGCGAGCCCAGGGCTGGCCTTCGAGTGGAACGAGCAGGGTGGTTGCATTTTTACCGGTAGCATCCCCGTTCTTCTGCAGGGTCTTGATCAGTCCGCCCAGGGCTTCGTTTGCTTGGGTCGTGGAAGCAGGCCAGTCACCTTTTTCCGGCAGGGCAACAACCAGGCAATCCGCTTTGGTATCCGAAATGGGCTTACTGCTCAGAGTAAAATTCATAGCAACTCCCGTTGGTTATTCTGATGGAGGACAGGCCCGGCCTCGGGCTTGAATGTCCGAATGCCTATAGCATTGGGGTTTGGGGGTAAATTATCAAGCGCTGACAGGTTGTTAACGACTGTGCTCTGTCATTCGGCACCAAGGTTACTTAGAATACGGCGAATCCCGATTTCCATCGACTCCGGTCGCATCCGGCTCTGAGAGACCGATTTGAGCATCGTTTTCCGATACCTAACCCGCCAGGTGATCATCAGCATGCTTGCCGTATCCGGCATTCTGTTGCTGGTGTTCATGAGCGGCCGGTTTATCAAGTATCTGGCGGAAGCCGCTGCCGGTGAGCTGGCGGGCGATGTGTTGTTCCAGATTATGGCTTACCGTTTTCCCGGTTTCCTGGAGCTGATCCTGCCCCTGGGCTTTTTCATTGGCATCCTGCTGGCGTACGGGCGCATGTACCTGGAAAGTGAAATGACGGTGCTGTTTGCCTGTGGTGTGAGCGACAAGCAGCTGTTGATGAAAACACTTCTTGGCAGTATTCCGGTGATGTTGGTGGTGGGGGCCATGAGCCTCTATGTGTCTCCCTGGGGCATGAAGAAAGTCGAGGGGATATTCAACGAGCAACGCCAGGCGACGGAATTTGAGATGTTGGCGCCGGGACGCTTCCAGTCGTTGTCGTCTGGCGAACGTGTGACTTACACGGAAGCGTTGAGTGAAGACAAGCGTCGGCTTGAGGGTGTGTTCATTGCCGAGCACAGTGAAGACGGCAAGGGGCTTACCATCATTACCGCCCGGGAAGGGTCCCAGTTTATTGACGAGCAAACCGGCAGCCGCTTCCTGGTGCTCGAAGATGGTGCCCGTTTTGAAGGCTTGCCGGGGCAACTGGCGTACGACGTCACCGGGTTCGAAGCCTACGGGCTCAAGATCCGCAGTGGCAGTGCGGGTGAGAAAGAGCTGGAGGAAGGGCTTGCGACCTCCGCCTTGATGGCGTCGGATGATCCGGAGCACCGAGCCATGCTGCACTGGCGGTTCACACTGCCGCTCATCGTGCCGATTGTCACCCTGCTGGCTGTGCGCCTTAGCCGGGTGAATCCCCGGCAGGGGCGATTCTTCCACTTGTTGCCGGCCATGCTGGTCTATATCACTTACCTTGGTTTGCTCATCGTGGCCCGTGATGCCCTTGAAGGCGGCAAGGTGCCCGAATGGATCGGGTTGCTATGGGTGCATGCCCTGTTTCTGGCCCTCGGGTTATGGCTGCAGTTCGGGCCTGCCTGGCTCTACCGCCGGCGCCTGCTGAAGGAGGCGCGGCAACATGCGTAAGATTGATCGCTATGTGATGAGCACGGTGGGTGGTGCCATGTTCCTGGTGATGCTGGTGGTGCTGTCCCTGGACCTGATCTTCGCATTTATCGCCGAGTTGGACGACGCGGAAAACGATTACCAGACCCTCCAGGCGTTGCTCTATGTGCTGATGACATTGCCGCGGCGCATCTATGACTACCTCCCGCTTGGCGCCTTTATGGGATGCCTGGTCGGCCTCGGCACCATGGCGAGTTCGTCGGAGCTCACGGTTATCCGGGCCGCGGGCGTTTCTCTCAAACGTATTGTCTGGTCTGCCATGAAGCCGACCCTGGTGGTGGTCGTCCTTGGTGTGCTGATTGGCGAGTACATCGCGCCACCGGCTGAGCGGATGGCCCAGAGCCAGAAGACCGTGGCCCAGGGCGCGGGTGAGAATATTGCTTCTGCCTCGGGCATCTGGCACCGGGAGGGTGATGTGTTCATGCATCTGAATGCGGTTCAGCCCAACGGCGTCTTGCACGGGGTGTCGCTGTTCAGATTTGATGAGGAACGTTGGCTGGTGTCCGCCAGTTTCGCTGAAAGAGGGATCTATCAGGGCGATCACTGGCTGTTGGAAAACGTGGCCACTACCAGGCTAAGCGATGAAAAAACCACCCAGGAAACCCATCGGGCCCTGCGATGGGAAACTGGTCTGTCGCCCAGCGTTCTTAGTGTGCTGATTGTAAAGCCGGAGGACCTTGCGATCTCCGGTCTCTATACCTACGCGAGCTATCTGGGAGAGCAGGGCCTGAATGCCGCCAACTACTGGCTGGCATTCTGGAAAAAAGTGCTTATGCCACTGGGCACCGCAGTCATGGTGCTGGTCGCGATCTCTTTCGTTTTCGGTCCGCTCCGGTCCGTTACCATGGGGTTCCGGGTTTTTACAGGCCTGATTGTGGGGCTGTTGTTCAAGTACATGCAGGATCTGCTGGGCCCCATGAGCCTGGTGTTTGGCTTCAACCCGGTGCTGGCAATCGTCCTGCCAATCGCGATTAATGCGGTGGTTGGTGCGGTACTGATGAAAAGGGCCGGATAGCTACTTCTTTTTAGTCTCTTTGGGGACAGTGGCAACGATACTGCCAGAAGCGCGGTCGGTCAGCGACAACCCATTGATCGGGTAGAACAGCGCCAGGATCGCCGGGATAGTCACGAAGAGAGTCGCTGCGTTCAGGTAATAGGCACCCAGCAGCGCGACGAACAGGATAGCCGCCGCGGCCACGTATCGCTTCAGGGCCTGTGTCCAGGACACGGACGTGCCGTCCAGGTTTTCAATGCGAATACGCCACACCTGCATGCCGAGTGTCTGGCCGTTTTTGGTCCAGAAGTATCCAAAGAACAGATACAGCGCCAGGAACAGCACAAATGTGAGCAGTGGGTCTGCCTTCAGAGTCCCCGCTTCCGCCATGGCTTCATATTGGTCCCACCCGGTGACCCAGCCCGCTACAAGGGTGTACATCCAGGTAGTTACCAGTAGCACCGCTATGCTGATCAACGAATCGTAAATCACCGCCATCAGTCGCTTGATGAATGCAGCGGGAGGAAGGAGTTCCTCGGCGGTATGAAAGCGGCGGGGCATGGCTTCTCCTGTGATGTTTCACGTTTTTCCTGTTCTCGGCGTGTGCTAGAGTAGCGGATTTGCAAGCGCATGTAAGTATGTGTCTTTAAACGCGGACCCGCACGGGTTTATAGAAGGGTATCAAAGGGCTATGAAAACCGCAGAGTTGCGACAGGCGTTTCTCGATTACTTCAAACAGCAGGGCCACACTATTGTGCCGAGCAGTTCACTGGTGCCGGCGGACGACCCGACCCTGTTGTTTACCAACGCGGGAATGAACCAGTTCAAAGACGTGTTCCTGGGGCGCGAAGCACGCGATTACAGCCGGGCGACAACCACGCAGAAGTGCGTGCGTGCAGGTGGTAAACACAATGACCTTGAGAACGTAGGCTATACAGCGCGCCACCATACCTTTTTCGAAATGTTGGGTAACTTTAGCTTTGGCGACTACTTCAAGCGTGAAGCCATCAATTTTGCCTGGACCTTCCTGACCGGCGACGACTGGCTGAAGCTGCCAAAGGAAAAACTGTGGGTCACCGTTTACGCGTCCGACGACGAAGCCTTTGATATCTGGAATCAGGAAGTTGGTGTTCCGGCAGATCGAATCGTGCGGATTGGCGACAACAAGGGCGCCCCATACGCATCTGACAACTTCTGGCAAATGGGCGATACCGGTCCCTGTGGTCCCTGTACCGAAATCTTTTACGACCACGGTCCTGATGTGGATGGTGGTCCTCCCGGTAGCCCGGAAGAAGACGGTGACCGCTACATCGAAATCTGGAACGTGGTGTTCATGCAGTACAACCGCCAGGCGGACGGTGAGATGCTGCCCCTGCCCAAGCCCTCCGTGGATACCGGTATGGGTCTGGAACGCATCACCGCGGTGCTGCAGGGCGTTCACAGCAACTACGAAATTGACCTGATGCAGGACCTGCTCAATGCAGCCTCCGACATCCTTGGCGGCGTTGAAACCACAGAAGCGTCGCTACGCGTAGTGGCGGATCACATCCGCTCCTGTGCCTTCCTGATCTCTGACGGTGTCATGCCGTCCAACGAAGGGCGTGGTTTCGTACTGCGCCGTATCATTCGCCGGGCTGCGCGCCATGGCAACAAACTGGGTGCCACGCAGCCTTTCTTCCACAAGCTGACTGGCGCTTTGGTTGAGCTGATGGGCGGTGCCTTCCCGCAACTGGTCAGCAGCCGCAAGCAGATTGAAAAGGTGCTGCTGCAGGAAGAGGAACAGTTTGCCAAGACTCTGGACAAAGGCCTGCGCCTGCTTGAACAGGACATTGCGGCGCTCAAGAGTTCCGAAATTCCGGGCGAAACCATCTTTACCCTGTACGACACCTACGGTTTCCCGGTTGACCTGACCAACGACATTGCCCGTGAGCGTGGCCTGACCCTGGACTACGATGGCTACGAGAAAGCCATGGAGCGCCAGCGCGAGCGTGCCCGCGCGGCGAGCAAATTCGGCATGGATTACAATGCAGCCGGTTTGAACATTGAAGGGTCTACCGAGTTTACCGGTTACGAACATATCGACGGCCACGAAACCATTCGCACCGTGATAGTGGGTGGTGAAGAGAAAGCGGCCCAAGCCGGCGATGAAGCGATTCTGGTGCTGGAACGCACGCCGTTTTACGCGGAGTCAGGCGGTCAGGTGGGCGATACCGGCCTGCTGACCTGGAGCGGTGGCCGCTTCAAGGTGACCGACACCCAGAAAGAGGGCAGCAATCACCTGCATATCGGTACCGTGATTGAAGGCGAATTGTTCCCGGGGCTGGAAGTGGATGCCCGCATCGACCACGCTCGTCGTGAACGGACCAAGAAGAACCACTCCGCAACCCACCTGATGCATGCCGCGCTCCGTAATGTGCTGGGCGAGCACGTTACACAGAAAGGCTCGTTGGTAGATCCTGACAAACTGCGGTTCGACTTCTCCCACTTTGAGTCGGTAACACCGGAACAGTTGCGGGAAATCGAGCGTCAGGTTAATGAACAAATATTGGGTAACACCCCGGTTGAGACCGAAATTACCGATATGGAACAGGCCCAGGCCAAAGGTGCCATGGCGCTGTTCGGTGAAAAGTATGGCGATACCGTCCGAGTCCTGAGCATGGGCTCTGACGCATACTCCGTGGAACTGTGCGGTGGCACCCATGTGGCGCGTACCGGCGACATCGGGCTGTTCCGTATCACATCGGAGAGCGGTATTTCATCGGGCGTTCGCCGTATCGAAGCCGTCACTGGGTTTGGCGCTCTGGAATGGGTTGAGGAAACCGAGCAAACCCTGCGGGAAGCTGCAAAGCTGGTCAAAGGCTCGCGTGAGTCCCTGGTCGAGAAAGTTCAGCAGACGCTGGATCGCAATCGACAGCTGGAGAAGGACATCAATGCTCTCCAGGCGAAGCTGGCAAGCTCTGCTGGTAGCGATCTGGCCAGTTCTGCCGTGGATGTGGCTGGCCTTAAAGTGGTGGCCTCTGAAATGGAAGGCGCGGATCGCAAAGCGCTGATGGAAACCGCCGACCAACTCAAGAACAAGCTGGGCGAGGGTGTTGTGGTGCTGGCCAGTGTTGAAGACGGCAAAGTGACACTGGTGGCCGGTGTCACCAAATCGGCGACTGGCAGGATCAAGGCCGGAGATTTGATGAAGCATCTGGCGGCTCAGGTTGACGGTAAAGGTGGCGGTCGTCCAGATATGGCCCAGGGTGGCGGAAACGACCCATCAAAACTGGCGGATGCCCTGGCAGGTGTTCCTGCCTGGGTTGAGAAAAATATTGCATAGATAACTGTATCCAAAATGGGCAGGTGTATATAATCTCGCCCATTTGGTCGTCTGAGGTGGGGCGCTGCCCCGCTGTCTGTCCACGTTTGGTATCGGGAAAGAAATGGCGCTCTTGGTTCAAAAATTCGGTGGCACTTCGGTGGGCACCACAGAACGGATTGAAGCGGTTGCAGAAAAGGTATGCCGCTTCCGCAAGGAAGGTCATGACGTGGTGGTTGTGGTATCTGCCATGAGTGGGGAAACCAACCGTCTTATTGGTCTGGCCAACGACATCATGGAAGAACCCACGCCCCGGGAAATGGACGTGCTGGTCTCGACCGGGGAGCAGGTGACCATTGCTCTGTTGTCCATGGCGTTGCAAAAGCGCGGTTGTGATGCGCGCTCTTATACCGGTGCCCAGGTTCGAATTCTGACCGACAGCAGCCATACCAAGGCGCGCATCAAGCAGATTGACGAGCAGCGCATGCGGGAAGACCTCAACGCCGGTCGTGTGGTTGTGGTTGCCGGTTTCCAGGGCATTGACGAGAACGGCAGCATCACCACCCTTGGTCGTGGCGGGTCCGATACTACTGCTGTTGCTCTTGCTGCGGCATTGAAGGCTGACGAGTGTCAGATCTACACTGATGTAGACGGTGTCTATACCACTGACCCACGGGTAGTGGACAGCGCGCGCCGGCTGGAGCGAATTACGTTTGAAGAAATGATTGAGATGGCCAGCCTGGGCTCCAAGATTCTTCAGATTCGCTCGGTGGAATTTGCAGGCAAATACAATGTTCCTTTAAGGGTGCTCTCCAGCTTTGAGGAAGGCGAGGGTACCCTGATTACACTTGAGGATGAAAACGCCATGGAACAACCGGTTGTCTCCGGCATAGCCTTTAACCGTGATGAAGCCAAACTGACGATCGCCGGTGTGCCGGATACCCCGGGCAGCGCCCTGCGTATACTTCAGCCGATCAGCGATGCCAACATTGAAGTCGACATGATCGTACAGAACGTGGGTGCGGATAACCGCACGGATTTCACCTTCACCGTGCATCGCAACGACTTCAAGCGTGGCCAGGCCATTCTGCAGCGGGTGTCCGACGAACTGGGTGCCCGTGAAGTTAGCGGCGACAGCAAGATTGCGAAGGTCAGTATTGTGGGTGTGGGTATGCGGTCTCATGCCGGCGTTGCAACTAAAATGTTTGCAGCACTGTCTAATGAAGGAATCAATATCCTGATGATCTCCACGTCTGAGATTAAAATCTCCGTGGTGATTGACGAAAAATATCTTGAGCTGGCCGTTCGGGCACTGCATAGTGCGTTCGAACTGGACAAGCCCGGGGTAGAGGAAGCCTGAAAATACGCGAACATAAAAGCCGGTTCGCATTGGTTTTCCGAAAAAAGGGCATCATTTGCAGGCTTTTGCTTTTATAAGTACGTATAAGTGATTGTGCGGCTTTTGATTGGCAAGTGATCCCACTATAAAAGTAAGCAGTATACATTTGTCGGAACAGGTAGCTCTGGATAAGGGAGTAAAGGACATGTTGATATTGACCCGCCGTGTTGGCGAAACCCTGATGGTCGGTGATGAAATCACCGTAACCGTCCTTGGGGTGAAGGGGAACCAGGTTCGCATTGGTGTAAACGCCCCCAAAGAAGTGGCGGTTCACCGCGAAGAAATCTATCAGCGAATTCAGAGCGAGAAAGGCTCTGAAGAGCCGGAGCCCGGCAACAGCTGAGAGTGACAAAAAGCCGTTCGAGGGAAACCCGAACGGCTTTTTTGTGTCTCCCGAACGGCTTTTCTGAACCTATGGGAGCGCGGTTCGAAAAAACTCGTGTCAACCCTATGAAATCAGAAAAATTATGGTAGTATACGCCCCGTTCTCAAGGAGAGGTGGGTGAGTGGCTGAAACCAGCTCCCTGCTAAGGAGCCATACGCATTGCGCGTATCGAGGGTTCGAATCCCTCCCTCTCCGCCATTTCTTTTCGGAGAAGAAAGAGAACATTGCTGAATCTGGAAGTATGAATGCGCGGCTGTAGCTCAGCTGGATAGAGTACCTGGCTACGAACCAGGCGGTCGGAGGTTCGAATCCTCCCAGCCGCGCCACTTATACCAAGTTCGCCATTTTCAGTAGGCACTGTTTTTAGCGGCTGTAGCTCAGCTGGATAGAGTACCTGGCTACGAACCAGGCGGTCGGAGGTTCGAATCCTCCCAGCCGCGCCATATTAAACAAAAAGCCCCGCCGAGAGCGGGGCTTTTTGTTGCCTTACCACATTAGATCGTCGGGGATCTCATATCCGGCATAAGGGTCATCATCCCCCTGATCGTCACTCTTGCGGTCATGCAACACCACCACGGCACTTTCGTCCCGCTCCATGATCTTGCGGGCTACGCCCTCAGCTACCACTTCGTAGGCGTCGTTCACGAAGACAATAGCCAGCCTTCCCCGTGACAGTTGATCCACCATGGTGTCGTCCACAAAGAGCTTCTTGATTTTCTTGTCGTGGACAAACTGATAAGAGGTCTCACCTCGCGAGCGATCAAGACGATTGGTTTCCACCAGTTGCCGAATCTGGGCCTGGATGGCCTTTTTCTCAGCCTGCTTCTGGCGCTCAAGGTTTAATTGCCGATCCCGTTCTGCTTTCTCTTCCCGTGCCTGGCGGGCACGAATTTCCGCTTCATTGACCTCAACCGCTCCCTTGGGCTGTTGTTTGCGTTTTTTATGTTTCTCGTTGCGAATGGCTTTGGCCTTTTTCTCGTCGGCCAGGCCGGCTTTCAACAACTGATCCTGTAGTGATGGCATGAACGGCTCCGTGAGTGTCTGCAATTTCTGGTAAACTTGGCCCCAAGTATACGCCCGCAGCGCTGCTGGTCGAACCCATCCTTTATTTATCCATTTGCCCCCGGGAATTTCTTTTATGCCGTCATTCAGTCAGTTGGGCCTTTCCGAGCCAATGCTCGCGAACCTGTCGAGGCTTGGCTTTGAAAATCCGACACCGATTCAGTCCGGCGCCTTGCCTCATGCTATGGCAGGTAAGGACTTGATCGCCATGGCGCAGACCGGAAGCGGCAAGACGGCGGCGTTTGGCATTGGCCTGGTGGAAAGGCTGAATCCGCGACGCTTTTCGGTGCAGGGGCTGGTACTTTGTCCCACACGTGAACTGGCGGACCAGGTGTCGAAGTCGCTGCGTGAGCTGGCAAGGGCCCGTGACAACGTAAAGATTCTGTCACTGTGTGGTGGCGTGGCTATCGGCCCCCAGATTGGCTCCCTCAGCCACGGCGCTCATATTGTGGTGGGTACTCCAGGGCGCATTCAGGATCATTTACGAAAGGGCACTCTGAAGCTGGACCAGCTCACAACCCTCATCCTGGATGAGGCGGACCGGATGCTGGATATGGGATTCCAGGACGCGGTGGAAGACATCATCAGCCAGGCGCCCGCAAAACGGCAGACCCTGATGTTCTCGGCGACGTGGCCCGAGAATATCCGCAAGTTGAGCGAGCAATATCAGCATACGCCGGCTGACGTCCGGATTGAGAGTCAGGCTGTTGAATCCGATATTACCGAGCGATTCTACGAGATCGCGCCCGGGCAGCAGGTCCAGGCCGTCGCGGCGCTATTGTCGTTACACCAACCAGCGTCCTGCATTGCCTTCTGCACCACGAAACAGCAATGTGATGATGTCGCCAATGAGCTGAACGGCTTCGGGTTTGCGGCGCTCCCGCTTCACGGTGATCTGGAGCAGAGGGATCGTGACAGTGTTCTGGTTCGTTTCGGCAACCAGAGCTGTTCCGTGCTCGTGGCGACCGATGTGGCGGCCCGCGGTCTGGATATAAAATCTTTGCCGTTAGTGGTTAATGTGGAGCCGGCCAGGGACCCGGAAGTACATACTCACCGAGTCGGTCGAACCGGCCGGGCCGGGGAGCAGGGGCTGGCGGTCACCTTCTGCACCCCGTCGCAGGCCCATAAGATTAACCGGCTGGAATCCGGGCGTAAGCAAGCCGTGACCTGGGGGGATACAGACAAGCTGCTGAAAACTGCGTTGCAGCCGCTGGAGCCGGCGATGAGAACCCTGTGTATAGCGGGTGGGCGCAAAGACAAAGTCCGGCCAGGAGATGTGCTTGGTGCGCTGACCGGTGAGGCTGGGCTGCCCGGGGCCGTTGTAGGCAAGATCGATCTATTCGATTTTCAGTGTTTTGTGGCAGTGGAGAAGGCATCAGCCGCCACGGCCCTGAAAAGGTTGGAGCAAGGACGTATAAAGGGCCGGAAAATGCGTGTGCGGTATGCATGAATGAGAATGATTTTTGCCCACTCCAGGCCCGTCAGTACGGGCCAGAGAGCTCGGAAACCACCTATTGAAACCGCCAATTAGGTTGCTCAGTGAGTCGGAAAACGGTAAATTACGCGGGATTTTGCCCCCCGAACTGTCCGAATGGCTGGTAAAACCACGCTCCTGGCGAGGCTTGGCCAAGGGCTCGGGAAAATCAACAACTCAATACAGGTAGCTATTTGTTATGAGTGAGCTAATGTCACAAGCCATCGATCTGATGGTCGCAGGCATGGGGTTTGTCTTCGTATTCCTGATCATATTGGTGTTTGCAACCCTGCTCATGTCAAAACTGGTCCATCGGTTCGGCCCGCCTGAACCCGTTGCTCCGGCCCGTACTCCACGTGCAAGGCCTTCGGCACCATCGTCGGTTGATCCTGACACCGCTGAAGCGATTAAAAAAGCGATTGCACAATACCGGTCACGCCACAAGAAGTGACCTGGCAGATAGATTAGAACCTTTAAACAGAAGGCTGACACGATGACTGACACAAAGAAACCGCTGGGGATTACGGACGTTATCCTGCGTGACGCCCACCAGTCCCTGCTTGCCACCCGCATGCGGCTTGACGACATGCTGCCCATTGCCGAGAAACTCGACAAGGTTGGTTTCTGGTCTTTGGAATCCTGGGGCGGAGCTACCTTCGACTCCTGCATCCGTTACCTGGGCGAAGATCCCTGGGAGCGCATCCGTGAACTGAAAAAGGCTATGCCCAACACCCAACAGCAAATGCTGCTGCGTGGCCAGAACCTGCTGGGTTACCGTCATTACGCCGATGATGTGGTCGACCGTTTCTGTGAGCGTGCCGCCGAGAACGGCGTAGACGTGTTCCGGATTTTCGACGCCATGAACGATCCGCGTAACCTGGATCGTGCGATCAAGGCCGTTCGTAAGACTGGCAAGCATGCCCAGGGCACCATCGCCTACACCACCAGCCCCGTGCACACCATCGAAATGTGGGTTGAAATGGCGAAAGAAGTGGCGGACATGGGCGCGGACTCCATCGCCATCAAGGACATGGCCGGTATCCTTAAGCCTTACGTAGCTTTTGATCTGGTCAGCCGTCTGAAGAAAGAGCTGGATATTCCCATCCATATGCAGTGCCACGCCACCACCGGCATGTCTACCGCCACCGCCATCAAGGCCGCGGAAGCCGGTATCGATAACGTGGACACCGCCATTTCCTCCATGAGCATGACCTACGGCCACTCGCCCACCGAGGCGGTTGTTGCCATTCTGGAAGGCACAGATCGTGACACCGGCCTGGACTTGACCCTGCTTGAGGAAATCGCCAGCTATTTCCGCCAGGTGCGTAAGAAGTACGCGAAATTTGAAGGCAGCCTGCGTGGCACCGATTCCCGCATCCTGATTGCCCAGGTACCGGGCGGCATGCTGACCAACATGGAAAACCAGCTGCGAGAGCAGAACGCGAGCGACAAGTTCGACGAAGTTCTGGATGAAATCCCCAAGGTTCGCGAAGACCTGGGCTTCATTCCGCTGGTCACTCCGACTTCCCAGATCGTGGGCACCCAGGCGGTACTGAACGTTCTGACCGGTGAGCGTTACAAGTCCATCTCCAAGGAAACCTCCGCCATCCTCAAGGGCGAGTACGGCGCTGCGCCGGCGGCCATGAATAAGGAGCTGCAGGAGCGCGTTCTGGATGGCAAGGAAGTGATGACCTGTCGTCCGGCCGATGTGCTTGAGCCGGAAATGGACAAGCTGACCGACGAGCTGAAGAAGCTGGCGGAAGAGAAGGGCATCAAGCTGGCCGACAATGTTGAGGACGACGTTCTGACCTACGCACTGTTCCCGCAGATCGGCCTGAAGTTCCTGGAAAACCGTAACAACCCGGATGCATTTGAGCCGGTTCCGACCGCTGAAGACGCAGCACCTGGCAAGAAAGCTGAAGGCCCGGAAACCTACACTGTCGATGTTAATGGCAAGAAGTATGTTGTTGCGGTGTCCGAAGGCGGTGAAATCAGCCAGATTCAGGGTGAAGGTGGTGCTGCATCCGCACCTGCTGCTTCCTCTTCCGCGCCTGCACCGGCTGCGGGTGAAGGCGAGCCTCTGGTCGCGCCTCTGGGCGGCAATATCTTCAAGGTTCTGGTATCTCCCGGCGACGCCGTGGAAGAGGGCGATGTGCTGATCATTCTCGAAGCCATGAAAATGGAAACCGAGGTTCGGGCACCGAAAGCCGGTACCATCGGCGAAGTCTTCATCAAGGTCGGTGATGCCGTCTCCCCTGATGATGAAATGCTGACAATCGCATAAGGGCCAGCATTCCATGGATAAATTAATGACACTCTGGACAGGTAGTGGCCTGTTCAATATGGAACTTGGCCAGGTGATCATGATCGCCATCGGCCTTCTTCTTCTGTTCCTTGCGATTCGCAAGGGGTTCGAGCCGCTGCTGCTGGTACCCATCGGGTTCGGCGGTATTCTGGCGAATATTCCGGAGGCAGGGCTTGCCCTGACTGCGGCGGAGAATGCGATTCATTTCGCCCTGAAGAGCGACACTACGCAGGTGCTGGCCGCACTGGCTGCGCCGCTGGATGTTGCTTATCAGGCCGGCCAGGCTATTACCCCTGAGCTGAAAGAAGCCTTCAAGGTGGCGGTCAAAGAGGCCAGCTACTCCGACATGGCGATGGCAAATGCCATTGCCCAGGACTTCGGCTATGGCAATGGCATGCTGTATAACTTCTATTCTGTGGTTATCGGTAGCACCATTGGTCCGCTGGTGATTTTCATGGGTGTCGGCGCAATGACGGACTTTGGCCCGCTATTGGCAAACCCCAAGACAATGCTGCTTGGCGCTGCAGCCCAGTTTGGTATCTTCGGAACCGTTTTGGGTGCTGCGTTGCTCGATTGGCTGGGTATCCTGGACTTCACCATCCTTGAAGCCGCCGCAGTCGGTATTATCGGTGGTGCGGATGGTCCTACCTCCATCTATGTGTCCAGTGTTCTGGCGCCGCACCTGCTCGGGGCGATTGCAGTTTCGGCTTACGCTTATATGGCGATGGTGCCGATGATTCAGCCGCCGATCATGAAGGCGCTGACCAGCCAGAAAGAGCGGGCCATCAAGATGTCCCAGCTCCGCCCGGTGAGCAAAAAAGAGAAAATCGTGTTCCCGCTGGTGGTACTGATTGCGGTGGTTCTGTTCCTGCCGGACGCTGCGCCGCTTCTGGGTATGTTCTGCTTTGGTAACCTGATGCGCGAGTGTGGCGTGGTCGAGCGCCTGAGCGATACTGCCCAGAACGCACTGATCAATATCACAACGATTTTCCTGGGCCTGTCGGTTGGCTCCAAGCTGATGGCTGACAAGTTCCTGGATGCGCAGACGCTGGGTATCCTGGGCCTGGGTATTGTGGCCTTTGCTGTGGGTACTGCGTGTGGTGTTCTGATGGCGAAGCTGATGAACCGCTTCACCAAGGAAGCTATCAACCCGCTGATTGGTTCCGCTGGTGTGTCTGCGGTGCCGATGGCTGCAAGGGTATCCAACAAGGTCGGCCTTGAGGCCAACCCGCAGAACTTCCTGCTGATGCACGCTATGGGGCCAAACGTGGCCGGTGTTATCGGCTCTGCGGTGGCTGCAGGTGTGATGATCAAGCTGCTTAGCTGATTGTTTCACTTCAGCACCTGAGAGAAGGCCCCGTTTTTGCGGGGCTTTCTTGTTGTGCGCCAGGCATGGCG
>NZ_DFMB01000043.1:0-123574 GCF_002375325.1 Marinobacter sp. UBA3604 | reverse complement strand
ATGCCTGGCGCACAACGAAAAAGGCCGCTGGTTCCAGCGGCCTTTCGGGACAGGGTGGTAATCGGTTTTAGCGGGTACCGTACACCACCATGGTCTTGCCCTTGACTCGCACCAGGCCCTGGTCTTCAAGGGTTTTCAGAACCCGTCCGACCATCTCCCGGGAGCAACCCACGATCCGACCGATCTCCTGGCGGGTGATCTTGATCTGCATGCCATCAGGGTGGGTCATGGCGTCCGGTTCCTTGCACAGGTCCAGCAGGGTGCGGGCAACCCGTCCAGTCACGTCCAGGAAAGCCAAATCACCCACCTTGCGGGTGGTCTGGCGCAGACGTGAGGCCATCTGCTCGCCGATGAAGTACAGAACCCTGGGGTCCTGCTGGGCGATTTCACGAAACTTGGTATAGCTGATCTCGGCAACTTCGCACTCCGTCTTCGCCTTTACCCAGGCGCTGCGCGAATCCATGTTGTCGAACAGCCCCATTTCACCGAAGAAATCCCCAGCGTTCAGGTAAGCCATGATCATCTCGCGGCCATCGTCGTCTTCAATAATGACGGTAACGGAGCCCTTGACGATGTAAAACAGGGAATCGCTTTTGTCCCCTGCATAAATAATGGTGCTCTTGGCAGGGTAACGCCGGCGATGGCATTGCGAAAGAAAATAGTCCAGATGCTTGGTTTTCTGCTCAACCGGCTTGACGATAGTGGCCATAGTGCGAGTCATGCCTCCTTTGTACTGGCGGGATCCCAATGTTTTTATTCACCCTGCTTTCCCTGCGGGTTTATTCATTATGAGCGCAACTTATAACAAGATGGCCCGGTTTCGGCAACCTGAAACATTATAGACCACATCAGCGGGGCTGCTTTTCAGCGGGCTGCTGGTGCTGACGGGATGTGCTAGCATCGCTGCCAATCGTACGTTATATCCCACTCGGAGCGCGAAATCAGATGAAAGCAACCATTGACTGGACCGGCGACGCCAGCTTTCGGGCAACCAGCGGCAGCGGCCACTCGGTGCAAATGGACGGGCCACCCGACCATGGCGGCAAGGACCTGGGGCCACGCCCCATGGAAATGATGCTGATGGGGCTGGGCGGCTGCTCGTCCTTCGACGTCATGAGCATTCTGCAGAAAAGCCGTCAGGACGTCACCGCCTGCCATGCCGAACTCGAAGCGGAGCGGGCCGACGCCGTTCCGGCAGTGTTCACCCGCATCCATCTGCATTTCGTGGTCACCGGAAACAACCTCAAGGAAAACCTGGTGAAGCGGGCCGTCAGCCTGTCGGCCGAGAAGTACTGCTCTGCGTCTATCATGCTGGAAAAGGCGGGCGTTGCCATCACCCACAGCCATGAGATACGCGACACCGCCTGAACCGGCAAACAACAGGTTCCCACAACGCGGTCACAGCGGCCTGCCAGTCTGTGGCAAACCGGCGGTTATTACGGATGCTAGAATGTTGCCCCGTACTCTACCCAAATTGAAGGTCGATGTGCATAATACGCACCCTTCTCCGCCGGTCTGCGCAAAAGGTAAACAATCCGGTCAGTTATCGGTGGCGGCCTTGGTGGCATGCATCAGACAGACATGACCACTGACATTCATCTCCAGACAATTGGGGGGGCTGAACATGGAAACCAAACTACAGTTACATGGTTTCAATAACCTGACCAAATCACTGAGCTTCAACATCTACGACATCTGTTATGCGCAGACCGAAGAGCAACGTGAAGCTTACATTGACTACATCGATGAGATGTACAATGCCGAACGCCTGACCCAGATCCTCACCGACGTGGTCAAGATCATCGGTGCCAACGTGCTCAATATTGCCCGTCAGGACTATGAGCCCCACGGCGCCTCTGTCACCATGCTGATTGCCGAACACGAACTCAGCAACGGTGAACCGGACAACGAAGAGTCACCCGGCCCCCTGCCGGATGCCATCGTGGCCCACCTGGATAAAAGCCACGTAACAGTACATACCTACCCGGAGAGCCACCCCTACGAAGGCATCAGCACCTTCCGGGCGGATATCGACGTGTCGACCTGCGGTTTGATCTCGCCGTTGAAAGTACTGAACTACCTGATCCACAGCTTCGACTCCGATGTGGTCACGGTGGACTATCGTGTGCGCGGCTTTACCCGCGACGTGGACGGCACCAAGCACTACATCGACCACGACATCAACTCGATCCAGAACTACCTGACCGAAGACACCCAGAACGCCTACCAGATGATTGACGTCAACGTGTATCAGGAAAACCTGTTCCACACCAAGATGATGCTCAAGAATTTCGATCTGGATAACTATGTGTTCGGAGTCAATGCCAGCGATCTTGACCCCCAGGAAGCACAGTCCATCGAGGATCGTCTGCGCCGGGAAATGCTGGAGATTTTCTACTCCCGCAACGTAGAGTAGTAACACGCACAGAAAGATTGAGCCTGCGCCTTACCGGGGCGCGGGCCAACTTGTTCAATTTAACTGAACAACCATTCCAAGATTCTCCGATTTCATCTTCTTCCGTCACGCAGTTCAATAGCCTCATAGCGTTCTAATCAACCAAGAGGCTCTGAACATGAAGAATATTCTCATTATTACCGCAAGCATTTTTGGTCAGGACGGCCAGTCATCCAGACTCGTCAGTCAGACACTGGACCAGCTCCGGCAGACCTACGGCGACATCCAGGCCACCTATCGGGATCTCTCCGCAGAGCCGGTACCGCATCTGGACGCCGAACGGTTCGGTGCCTTCCTGACCAACGCGGACGACCGCGATGGCTCACAGCAAGGCGTCGTCGATTATTCAGATTTGCTGATCAGTGAAGTTGTCGACGCAGACGTCATTGTTATGGGTGTGCCGATGTACAACTTCGGTGTACCGTCGGTGCTGAAAGCCTATTTCGACCACATTGCCCGTGCCGGCATCACTTTCCGATACACGGCAAGCGGCCCTGTTGGCCTTCTGGAAGATCGGCCGGTGTACATCCTGGCGGCGCGCGGCGGCCTATACGCCGGCACGCCGAACGACTCCCAGACGCCGTTCATTCGATCCTTCCTTGGTTTTATCGGCCTCAAGGACGTTCACTTTGTCTACGCCGAGGGCCTGAATATGGGGGATGATAAAAAAGAGAATTCCCTGCAAGAGGCCGGACGAGCCATTGAAACCCTGACCGCCTGAACCCGGCGATTTTTGGCATTGGAAGGAGATCCGTCATGATAGAACGAACCCTCAGACAGGTTATTCCCGGTACCGAAACGTCCGATGGCGCCGGCGTTCGTATCAAGCGCTCCCTCGGACAGCAGCAGAACGTCCGTCTCGATCCCTTCCTGATGCTGGACGAATTCGGTTCCGACCAACCGCAGGATTACATGGCCGGCTTCCCGTCACATCCGCATCGCGGATTTGAAACGGTGACCTACATGATCGAAGGGCACATGCTGCACGAGGATCATCTCGGTAACCGGGGCAACCTGAAGAATGGCGGCGTGCAATGGATGACCGCCGGGCGGGGCATTGTCCACTCTGAAATGCCCCAGCAGGAATCGGGGCAAATGCGCGGTTTCCAGCTGTGGCTCAATCTGCCGGCTGCGGAGAAAATGAAACCGGCGGGTTACCGCGATATCCAGCCTGATGAAATACCAGCCATTACCTTCGATGGTGGAGTTATCAAGCTGGTGGCTGGAGAGCTGACCGTTGACGGCCAGATACACCAGGGCGCCGTCACCGGCGGTAGCACACGGCCTTTGTATGCGGATATCCACCTGGAACCGGGACAGGAAACCCTGCTGCCGATCGATCCGGAACTGGAAGGCCTGCTCTATCTGTACGCCGGAGAAGCGTCCCTGCATTCAGCGACAGGCCCCCAGCCCCTGAAACGCTCAGCGGCAAGCATTCTTTCCGAAGGTGACAGCGTCCGCGTTGGCGCCGGTAAGAACGGAGCCCGAGTGCTGCTGATTGCCGGCAAACCGATTGGCGAGCCTGTGGTGCAGTATGGCCCGTTTGTGATGAACAGTCGTGAAGAGATCGAGCAGACTCTGCGGGACTACAGGGACGGCCGCCTGACGGCCTGAAGGCCTTCAGGCAAAGGGCTTATGGGCGATCAGTTCCTGCACCAGCGGGCGCATGGTCAGATCCATGGCCAGCGATAGCTTGGTTCCCGGGATGACCAGCGTGTCGTACCGGGACAGGCTGCTGCCGCCAATCATTTGCAACAGATAGGGGAAATCCACCTCCGATGGGTCTCGGAACCGGATGACGATCAGGCTCTCGTCTTCTGTCGGCACATCGCGGACCACAAAAGGATTGGAGGTATCCACCAGCGGAATGCGTTGGAAGTTCACATGGGTGTGCGCGAACTGAGGGACAATATCGTGCACGTAATCGTCCATACGGTTGACGATGGTCTGAACGACGGCGTCCTGTGAGTACCCTCGCTTGTTGGTGTCGCGGTGAATTTTCTGGATCCATTCCAGGTTGACGATCGGTACCACTCCCACCAACAGATCCACGTACTGGGCAATGTTGTAGGCATCGCTGACCACGCCCCCATGCAGCCCCTCGTAGAACAGAAGATCGGTTTCCGCCGCCAGCGGTCCCCAGGGGGTGAAGGTACCCGGTTTGTGGCCGGCCTCAATCAACCGCCGGTCTTCGTCATGCACATACTGGCGGAACTGGCCGTTGCCGGTGTGCCCATAGTCATAGAACAGGGCTTCCAGCTTGTCGACATGGTTCGCCGCCAGGGCAAAATGATTGCGTTCACCGAACTGCCCCTTCGCCGCGAGGCGGGCCATCTGCTCACGGTTGTAGCGGTGGAAGCTGTCACCACTGACCATGGCGGCCCGCAGCCCTTCGCTGGCAAACAGGCGGCTGAATATCTCACCCGTAGTGGTGGTTCCAGCGCCGGAGGAGCCGGTAACCGCGATGATCGGATGGCGTTTAGACATAAGCAGGAGGTCCGGAAAGTCAGTCCAGGCTGGTCAGCAGCCGCGGCTTTTCGATGGTGAAACCCTGAGCGTAATCCACACCCAGACTGGTCAGCATATCGAGAACCGCGCGGGTTTCAACCCGTGAAGCAATCACTTCCCGTTTCATGTAGTGCGCCATATCCACCATGGACTTCACCATGGCCTGATCGGTTTCACTGGTGTCCAGTTGGCTGGTGAAGGCGCTGTCCAGCTTGATCATGTCCACCGGCAGGCTGCGCATGAACTGGAACGACGTTGGCCCACTGCCAAAATCCCCCAGGCAGAAACGGCATCCCAGCTCCTTCATTTCCTCAATGAATTCTGAAATACCCTGAATGTCGTTGATCGCGGAGGCCTCGGTTATTTCGAACCACAGTCGTTCAATGGGTGCGTCCTTCTGGCTCAGCTTGTCGTAAATAAACTCCATCAACTGCTGATCATTCAACGAGTGGCCAGAAAGGTTGATGCAAATCCCCCCCATGTGCTTCGGATCCGGTGCGTGGTCGCGCAGCCAGTCCAGCATATGCCCCACCACCCAGCGGTCCACCGCCTGCATGCGATCATAACGCTCCGCCATGCGGACAAAATCCTTGCCGGTGATAAGGTTGCCGTCATCACCATACATACTGATGAGAACCTCATACTGCGCTGCCATGGACGTACGCGCGTGCAGCGGGATGATCTTCTGGCAACGCAGCAACATACGCTCCTCGTTGAGATCCCCAAGGTTGGCCACCTTCGCTGCAATCTGCTCCTGACGGGCATGGTCATGCGCATCCAGAGTGTATTCCATCACCTTGCCATGGCCGCGTTTCTTGGCCGACTTCATGGCTTCCTCCGCCGCCTTCAGCCAACGTTCGGCATTTGCCAGCGCCGGCAACTCAGGTGCCAGGCCAACACTGGCAGAGAGATGGTAACTGCCACTGTCGAAAACAAATTCCATGGCTTCTATGGCTGAGACTATCCCACGGGACGCGTCCAGGGCGTTTTCCGCCGGCAACATAAACGCGAACTCGTTCCCCGAGAACCGGGCCAGCGGCATGCCATCACCAACATGGCTGCGAAGCACATCAGCCACCCTGCGCAATGCTTCATCACCGGCCTGATAGCCGGCCGTATCGTTGAGCAGACGGAACTGCCGCAGGTCCAGCAACACAAGAGCCCGCTGGTCCTCGCGCCTGGCCAGTTGCTGATCCAACATACGTTCAAATTCGCGGCGCCCCAGCAAGCCGGTCAGCTCGTCATGGGTGGACGCCCACGACAACTGGTCATAGACCTTACGCACCATCCGGTCGATGCTCTCATCCACCAGGGGCCGGTCGTACTGGTTGTCCGGAACGATAATGCCTTTGCGCATGTGTTGGGCCAAAGCCTCCAGAGCCAGCTCGACCACGCGCATACCCTGATGATTGACGAATACAAATCGACTGAAGCCTCGGGCTACCCATACCAGGCGGATATACTGGGGTTCATCCGGTTTTTCCTGATCCCGCAACCAGTCGCCGGTACGCAGTTGCTGTGCCCGGTTGATCCACCGCTGCAGGCTGCGCTGATCACGCTCGGACATTGCCTGACGCTTGTCGTCCTCGCTTTTCGACGGTGGAATCTCCACCATCTCGGGCGGGTTTTCAGGGCTGCGCACCAGGAACTGCTTGAGCTCGTCGCGTATCTGGGAGGACGGCATGTGGTTGCTGGAGATAGACGCCAGCCCATCCTGGATCACCCGCAGCAGTTCGGGCAGATTGATATTGCTTTGCGGATCCTCCGCGAAGGTCATCAGCGAATCGATCACCGACAGGTAATCCTGCCACAGTGGGCTGTCCTCTCCCTGGCGTATCCAGGTCAGCGACAGCAGGTCTCGCCAGCCGCCATCCAGCAGACTGACCACGGCTTTCGGCACTTTTTTCCCGGCCAGTTTAAGCTCCAGCACACGGGCAACCGCCTTCTTGGATTCAGAAACCTTCTGGGCGCCCTCCGCTGCTGCCGTTACCCTTTCCACGTTGCGGCGGTAGACCAGGTTCTGGCGATCAATCAGCGAGTCCAACTCCTGCACCGCGTTCTCGAACACGCTGGTATCCTGTTCAAAATCGGTGGCTATCCGCTGGATCAGCTCATCAATACGCCGCTGAACAACCGGATTGATGCGGCCGCCTTTCACACCCAACTGGGCCAGGCGATTCATCACACCGCGCACCGGGCTTTCCTGGTCGTCGAAGAATTCCGGGTCGCGCATCACCACTTTCAGCACTGGCACTTCCAGCTGGCGCATCCGCGACTGGGCGTATTCACTGAGTTTCGGGCTTTCCACCACACTGTTGAAGAAGCGGTCCACCACGTCCAGCGTGCCCTGTTGCTCTTCGCCCAGGGCATGTTCACCGCTTTCCTTCACTCTTTCCACGACACGTTCGCGGAGGGAGGGCTGGTCCGGAGCCACCGTCGCAGCCTGTACCTGGAGCTCCTGCAATTGCTTCTGTAACTCTCCGGCAGACAGCTCCCTCGCACCGGGGGAAAAATCAGCAGGAGCAACGTCGCCCCTTGCCAGGCGGCTGGCAGACAGGGTACCGAGGAGGTTTTTTACCGTGGCAAAAGCGTTCTGGGCGGCGCTGGCATAGCCCCGAAACTCGGTCACCGACTTACGGGATGACTGCTGGCTGCTCTTTTGCGCCGGGGCCTGCTGTACCGCCGCTCCAGAGTCGTCCGGTTGCCGTGCTTCCGTCGGCGGAGCTGGTTTTTTCTCGCTCTGTTCGGATGTCTTTGGCGCCTGCTCACTGAGATACTTGCTGAGATCCAGGTCCGGCAGCACACCATGGCGGATCAGGATGCTGTTCAACTCCCGGTACAGCGGCCCAAGGTGCATCAGCACCGATTTTTCGAAGACACGCAGGCAGACTTTTTCTACCTCGCGATCCGCCTTGAGCTGGCTCAAGCCAACATGGAAAGACTCACAGATCAGCGAAGGCCCTAACGGATTATGATGCCCCGTGGAATTGGCGATGCCCAGTTTATCGAGCCGCAACTTCAGCTGAAGCAATTCACCCCGATATTGGGTATCCGCCTTCGTGACCATCACCCGAATCGTCAGCCAGTCTTCGAACTCGCCCTTGTCGACAACCGACAATTCAGACCCTGGAAACCCCTTCGGAGCAGGCTTTAGTGGCGATTCCAGGCTACGCGCCATCTGATGCCAGATGACCCGCTGACGGGCCTGAAGCTGGCCAGAGGCATCCATGTACTCATTCGCCTGCTGGTCATTGCCAGCCTTCTGGGCAGCATCCCGCAAGGCGGTTGTCATCTGCACAAGGCAGGCATCCATCAACGGCTCAATATACTGAATCACCGCCTTCGCGGATTGATGCAGAACAAACTGGACCTTGTCACTGGGTGCCCGTAGTGACGCACGGTCCTGATGACGGTTGGCACCACATTGCTCCAGCATGGCGCTGACGGCTTCCGGGTTGGAGCGGGTAAAACTCACGCCCATGGCGCCCTCTATCCGCCGCCTGATATTTACATGAAGCTCATGGCGCTTACGGCCATCAGGGCTGCGAAAGCGTACCACCAGTTCCTCGGCACCCCGCGAGAGCACCTGATCCAGTTTTCTGGACGTTTCCCCGGAATAACGTACAAACAGGCCTTCCGCGCAAAAGTCGGCGATCTGGCACGGTAGATTGTCACCACTGCCAACATCCAGCTGAGCAGCGAGTTTAATCGGTTGGCGGGGACTAGAACGACGTTCTTTCGGATCCATGAACTACCTGATATCTGGTAAAGCCGAGTGACCCGATAGGGTAAACTGTTTCTGTCACCGGCCGGTATCCCTGAAAGGCAGCGGTAGCTACCTGCTACTTGGGGGAACATGGCTGTAATATAGCGTCTGGCAGCTATGCCAGCCAGCCACAAAATAACAGCCTGGACTATGAAACAGCTTAGTCAGATCTACTTCGTTATGCTACTGATAACGACACTTTCAGGGTGTACGACTTTAGGTTATTACAGCCAGGCGGTCAGTGGCCACCTGTCACTGATGATGTCCACGCAATCCGTGTCCGGACTGATCGACACACCATCAACACCGCCGGCGTTGAAGCAGAAACTCCTGGTGGCGAACGAAGCCCGTCAGTTTGCCGCGCATCGTCTGGCACTGCCGGTGGGAGACGCCTTTGCAAAGTACGCTGAGCTCGGGCGGCCCTGGGTGGTTGTCAATCTGGTGGCCGTTCCGGAGTTTTCCCTTCAGGCCCATCGGTGGTGCTATCCAGTGGTTGGCTGCCAGGCCTACCGGGGCTACTACGAGCTGGAGAACGCCCGGAACGAGCAGCAATTATTCATGGCGGACAACTACGACACGTTCATTGGTGGTGTCACCGCCTATTCAACCCTGGGCTGGTTCGACGACCCTCTACACACCGGCTTCACGTCGTTGCCAGACAACCGCATGGTAGCGCTGATGTTCCATGAACTGGCGCATCGCGTGGTCTATATAAGCGACGATACGGCCTTTAATGAGAGCTTCGCAACTGCCGTGGAGTTGGAGGGCCTCCGGCTGTGGCTAGAAACAGAGGGCGATGGTTCGGGGTTCCAGAGGGCGCTGGCGCGTCTACGTCAACGCAACCAGACCCTCGCCCTGGTCGAGGACGTATCACGGCAGCTTGAAGCACTCTACGCCCGACAGGGCACCCTGCCCAAGACGGAACTCCGACATCAGAAAGCGCAGCTGTTCCAGGCCCTCCAGGACGATTACCTGGCCCTGTCAGCAACCTGGGAGCAGCCAGGACCGTTTGGAGAAAATCCGACCGGACTGAACAACGCCAACCTCGCCCTGTTCAGCCAGTACAACCAGCATGTGCCCGCCTTCCGACAGTTACTCCGGGACCATGCTGGCGACTTCAGCGACTTCTATAAAGCGGTGGAGACCCTGGCAGATCAGTCCCAAGACATTCGACAGCGCCGGCTATCCGATCTAGGACAACGCTTTCACGAAGACCTTTGAGTTACGCTGGGTGTTGTAGGACGCCAGCTTCGGCCCCGGCAATTCACGCACCGTGGAAGGTTGGAACCCCCGTTCCCGGAACCAGTGTTCGGTCTGGGTGGTCAGCACGAACAACCGTTGGATGCCCTGGCCCCGGGCCAGCTTTTCAACCATCGCCAGGATGTCATCACCGCGACCGGCACGGCGATAGGCCTGGTCCACGGCGAAACATGAAAGCTCGCCCGCACCTTCATCGGGGTAATGGTAAAGCGCAGCGCATCCCACAATCGTGCCGTCCCGCTCAGCCACCACGAACCGACTGATTTCGGTTTCCAGCATTTCCCGGGAACGGCGCACCAGAATGCCCTGCTCTTCCAGCGGCTGGATCAAGCCGAGAATACCGCCAATGTCCTCCACCCGGGCCTGGCGGATCTGCTCGTAGTTGTCACCACTGACCAGCGTGCCCGCACCGTCACGGGTAAACAGCTCTTCCAGCAACGCGCCATCATCGACGTAACTGATAATATGAGCCCGACGCACACCTTTCACGCAGGCGTCACAGGCTGCCCGCAGCAGATCGCCATCATGCCCCTGCACCATACCTGCCGCCAGACGATCAGATGCCTGACGAGCGGACAGTTCACGGATCAGTCCGGCATTTTCATCCAGCAACCCCTGATTCTCGGCAAACATGATGAGCTTCTCAGCCTGTAGCGCAGCGGCCACCTGGCTACCCACATCTTCATAAGACAGGTTAAAGGCATCTCCGGTCGGCGAATACCCAAGCGGCGGCAGCAGTACGATATGGCCCAACTCCAGCAATTTCTCGATTCCGGCCACGTCTACCCGACGAACCTGCCCGGTATAGCCAAAATCGATGCCGTCCAGAACGCCTACCGGCCTCGCGGTGACATAGTTGCCGCTGCTTACCCTGATTCGTGCGTTATGCATGGGTGAGTTCACCAGTCCCATGGACAACTGGCTTTCCAGATACGCCCGCAGCCCACCAATGGCTTCCAGCACCGGCGTCAATTGTTGTTCCGGCGTTACCCGCAAGCCTCGGTGGAAAGTGGATTCTTCGTTTGCCGCGTCCAGACGCGACTGAATCTGGGGCCTTGCACCGAAGGCCACCACGAGCCGGATACCCAAACTGCTTAGCAAAGCAATGTCATGAATGATGTTGATCAGGTTGTCATGGGCAATCGCATCCCCCCCAATCGTCAACACCACAGTGCGACCACGGTGTGCATTGATATAGGGCGATGAGTGGCGGAATCCATGCAACCATTCGTTCGATTTCAAACTCTTCTCCTGCGAGTTTTCAGCTTATGGAGCGTTCCGGGTATTGGCGGGAGACTCTCCCAAAACACGCCCGTGAATACGTCCCTGTAGGGCTCGGTCGCGCCATCCCTGGCGCTCCACGGTTTTGGGAGAGTCTCCCGCCAATACCCTCGTTATACCTCTGAGCTGCCTTCCAAACGATCAAAGGCAGAACCTTGTGATCAATCCTTTGAGGATTTTTACCGCCGGGTCCAACTGCGACAACTCCAGGAATTCATCGGGTTGGTGTGCCTGGTCGATGTAGCCGGGGCCCATAACCAGGGTTTCCATACCCAATTTCTGCAACCACGGTGCTTCCGTGGCAAAGGCTACCGCTTCCGCAGTATGGCCTGTCAGTTTCTCACAGGCGCGGACCAGTTCGGCTTCGGCCGGGGTTTCAAATGGCGGCACACCATCGAACAACGGCTCAAATGTCAGCGACAACTCACGGCTTTTGGCGACCGGCTGCAGGGTGTCGAGTATCTCCTGGCGCAGTGCCTTCATGTCCATGCCGGGCAAGGGGCGCAGATCAAAATGCAACTCGCAGCGGGCGCAAATGCGATTAGGATTATCACCGCCGTGGATGCAACCCAGGTTCATGGTGGGTAACTGAACCTTGAAATTGGGGTTGCTGTATTTCGCCTGCCACCCCGACCGCAGCGCGAGCAGTTCACCCAGCGCTTCGTGCATGCCTTCCATCGCGTTGCGGCCAAGGGACGGGTCAGAGGAATGGCCGGACTGGCCCTCGAACACGAGGCGCTCCATCATGATGCCCTTGTGCATGCGCACAGGCTTCAAGCCGGTAGGCTCACCGATGACCGCATAGCGGGCCTTGGGACGACCGGCCTCGGCCAGCGCCCGGGCACCATCCATGGAGCTTTCCTCGTCGGCGGTGGCGAGAATGATCAGTGGCTGCTTCAGGTCCTGGTCCACAAAGGCTTTGGCCGCTTCAATGGCCAGCGGGAAAAAGCCTTTCATGTCGCAGGTGCCAAGGCCATACCAGCGGTCGTCCCGTTCGGTCAGGGTAAACGGGTCGCTTTGCCAGCGCTTGTCGTCAAACGGGACGGTATCGGTATGGCCCGAGAGCACCAGACCGCCAGGGCCGCTGCCCAGTGTCGCGATCAGGTTGTACTTTCCGGGCAATCCGGGCACTTCCAGTATCTCGACCTTGAACCCCATGGGCTCCAGCCATTCGGCCAGAGTACGCACCACCGGTTCGTTGCTGTGATCCCACTCGGCAGACGCACTGCTGATCGACGGCTGTGAAATCAGCCTGGTGAGCATCTCGCGAATGCCAGGCAGGTGTTGGATGGATCCGGACATAGAACACTCTCCGCCCCGGTGTGGGGCTAGCGGGCCTGGCCTTGGCGCCAGACCTCAAACGTTGCAATCAGTCTGATGGCGATCGGATACGCCACTTCCCCGCCATCGATCAGCCGTGCGACTTCCAGTCGTTCGTCACCCACGCTGACCAGGCGGCCTTCCACAACATTACCATTGTCCAGCGTAACTCTCACCGTGCGCCCGACCCAGGTTTCAGCATTCTCCGTGTCGGCCAGGTTCCAGCCATCGACGACCGGGGCACCCTCTCCCGGCACTACCGGTTCAAGCACTTCCTGAGGCACATCCGGCACCGCGGGTTCGACGCGCTCAAGATAGACATCGGGCACCACCGAACGGTTGTAGTGGACGGCCAGGCTGGCGTCTGCGGATTCATCGCTGCGAACAGGCACGCCCCATACCGGTGCCGAAGGATTCAATTCCAGGGTCAGTTCTCCGCCTTCTGTCAGCCACTGTCGGTAGAGGGCCAGCAACTGGTCACTGGCGCCAAAGCCACGAGCCGCCAGCGAGTCGCGAAACGCTGCCATGACGATACCGGCCCATTCCCCGGTTTCCACACCCGATTCCCTGGCACAGTAGGCCGCAACACGACGCATCAGGCCACCATCCCGCAATGTCACAGTAACCGGCGACTGCGTGGATTCCGGCAGGGCCGGCAATGACAGGGGATTCAGGCGAGCGCCGGGCCAGTCCAATTCCACGCTGCCGGCGTTGGCGGTCGTCAGCTCCGCGTAGAGACCATCGCCACTCTGAATGACCATAGCCTCCCCGGACACACCATCGACACCAAGACGCATCAGATCACCGCTACCCAACTGCTGGCGATGATCAGGACCGCAGACCGGTGAGAACAACGCCGGGGTTGCGTCGCCTGCTGCCGTCACCCAGTTACGGAACATGTTGGTGTCGAGACCCAGGCTCAGGTTCTCCGCCACCAATGACCAATGCGGGGGCAGGTCCGCAGGGTCCAGGAGCGCACGCACGAGGGCGACCGGAGAGCCTGCATTGAACATCAACCGGTCGAACGCCACCGGGCGGGTAAGCCGGAAATCCTGGTAGCTGCCATCACCCAGCACCAGTCGGCCGACGAGGTCCGAGCGAATATTACCCCGATCAATAACGCCCAGTTCCTCAATCGCCTGCTGGGCATCGGCCAGCCGCTGGTCAGCCAGCCACCAGACCGCCCCTTTGAACGACAGGTAGCCTATCAGGGCCAGGATAACCAGAAAGGTCAGCAGGCGCTTCATGATGTGGTCCTCTTGGGGCGTGACGCCAGGATGTTACCTCGCATTGCGAGGCAACAGGCGGCATTGGTCAGTTACGGGAGATCAGGGTGCCGACACCTTCATCCGTGAAGATTTCCAGCAGCGTTGCATGGGCTACGCGGCCATCAATGATGTGGGAGGTTCGAACACCATTCTCCACAGCGCTCAGGGCGCAGCGGATCTTGGGCAGCATACCGCCGTGGATGGTGCCATCGTCTATCAGCTCGTTGACCTGTTTTGCGGTCAATCCGGTCAGCACTTTGTCTTCCTTGCTCTTGAGGCCGGACACATTGGTTAGCAGGATCAGCTTTTCTGCCTTCATGGCTTCCGCCACCTTGCCCGCTACCAGATCGGCGTTGATGTTGTAGGACGCACCATCGGGACCAACACCAATCGGAGCGATCACCGGAATAACATTGCTACGGGTGAGCATGTCGATCACTTCCACGTTCACGCTGGCAACTTCGCCCACGTGACCGATATCAATGATTTCCGGACGCTGCAGCTCCGCGGAACGGTTCATGACTTCCAGCTTGCGGGCGCGGATCAGATTGGCGTCCTTTCCGGTCAGGCCAACTGCTGTACCGCCATGGGAGTTGATCAGCGAGACAATCTGCTTGTTAACCTGGCCGCCCAGCACCATTTCCACCACGTCCATGGTCTGGCTATCGGTAACGCGCATACCGTTCACAAAATTGGATTTGATGTTGAGGCGCTCGAGCAACTCACCGATCTGGGGGCCGCCACCGTGGACCACAATGGGGTTGATACCCACCAGCTTCATCAGAACGACATCACGGGCGAAGCTGCTTTTCAGCTCCTCATTTTCCATGGCGTTGCCGCCGTACTTGATCACTACCGTTTTTCCGGTAAACCGCTGGATATAGGGCAGCCCCTTACTCAGTACGGCCGCCACCTGCATTGCTGTTTCACGATCCAGAGCCATTCATCTTGCCTTGTTAGTCAGAAAAGTCGGTTCATTATTTCAGAGCTGTCAGAAATCCGCGACAAGGTCCGGAGCCGCCTTTTGAAGCTGCTCACGGAACACCGCCTTGATACGCTCGAGCGCCTCTTCGGTTTCAGCCTCGAAGCGGAGTACCAACACCGGTGTGGTGTTGGAAGCACGGCACAGGCCCCAGCCATCGGTAAATTCAACGCGGATACCGTCAATGGTGCTGATGTTTCCGTCACCGAAGTCCCCTTCGCGGCCCAGCTTTTCCATCAATGGGAACTTGGTCTCGTCGGAGACCTCCACGTTCAGCTCCGGGGTGCTGATATCTTCGGGGAAATCCTCAAAGACCTCATCGCAGTGCCGGTCTTCGATGCCAAGGATTTCCAGCAATCTGGCAGCGGAGTACAAGCCGTCATCAAAGCCCATCCAGCGTTCGCCGAAGAAAATATGCCCGCTCATTTCACCCGCCAGCAAGGCACCGGATTCCTTCATCTTGGCCTTCATCAACGAGTGACCGGTTTTCCACATGATTGGCCGGCCACCAGCCTCGGAGATCACACCCGCAAGGCGACGGCTGCACTTTACGTCGTACAGAACATCGGCACCGGGGTTGCGCGACACCACATCCCGGGCAAAAAGCATCAGCAGGCGGTCCGGCCAGATGATCTTCCCGGTGTTGGTCACAACGCCCAGGCGGTCGCCGTCGCCATCGAAAGCCAGGCCGATATCGGCGCCTTCGGCCTTCACGCGCTCGATAAGGTCCGCCAGATTTTCCGGCTTGCCAGGATCGGGGTGATGATTGGGGAAATTACCATCCACCTCACAGTAGAGCAGTATCACTTCGCAGCCCAACTCTTCGATCAGTAGCGGTGCAAGCTCTCCGGCGATGCCATTTCCAGCATCCAGCACCACCTTCAAGGGCGCCGCAACCGCAATGTCACCCACGATACGATCCAGATAAGCGCGGCGCACGTCCTCTGAAGACTGGGCACCATGGCCACTGGCAAAGTCACCCGTACGGATTCGCTGCAGCAGTTTCTGGATTGCCTCGCCGGACAGGGTTTCGCCACCCAGCATGATCTTCAGACCGTTATAGTTGGCCGGGTTGTGGCTGCCGGTCACCATAACACCGGAACCGTTATCCAGCTCGTGGGTCGCAAAGTAGAGTACCGGGGTGGGCACGGCCCCCACATGGATGACATTGCATCCAGTGGCCATGACGCCCCGCGCCAGCGCATCGGCCAGGTCGGGGCTGGAATGCCGGCCATCGTACCCGATGCACAGACTGTCCACTCCCCGCTCAATAGCCTCACTGCCGATGGCACGGCCGATGACGGTGACAATATCCGCCGTCAGGGTATCGCCAACAATGCCACGAATGTCGTAGGCCCGGAATATGGTGTCTGAGACCTCGGCCTCAGGCAGGCTGACCTCTTCGACGTCTGGCGTATCGTCAAGGCCATCGGACCCGCCGAAGCCCAGCACATCGTCATCGCCATCAAGCATATCAATGTCCAGTACATCCTTGTCCTGGAACAACGGCTCATCGGCGGTCGATGGGGATGGCTGCCGACTGCCCGGTTTCGGCCGCGCCGATTCACCGGCCTTGGCAACCCGTTTTTCCACCATCTGGGCGAGCCGGTGCAGCACTTCAGCCGTCGACGCCACCATGTCCCACTTCAACGTCGGTGGCTTCACCCGCTCACCACCAAAGACCTTATGGGCCCACTGGATAACAGCCGTTACGTCCTGTCGCAGCCCTTTCTGGGCATTGCCGAGCAAGACCCAGACAATGATTGCGGCGACCAGGGCCGGAACCAGCGCAAACACAATAGCCATCGTGCCACTGAAAAGCGGCGCGGGGGCAGTGGCAGGTTTGTATCGGAGCTTCCAGTCAGGGTTGACAAGATCCCGCTCGTACGTCGGGCCATTGCCACTACCGCGGCTGACAATGTTGCGGGTTGAACCATTTACCGACTGTACCAGGGAAAACTCTCCGCCCAATGCCGAGTTAACACCGGTCATCAGGGGTTGCAGCCGTGCAGCATCAAACACCACCAGGACACTGCCAGTGACGGCTCGACTCTGGGGGTTGCGAACCGGGGTCGACATCTGCAGATACCACTGGCCGTTGCGCGGAAACGCATCCGGGAAAAGCCTTTGCCCCGTCTCGGCGCGACGAGCAAGGTCCAGGCCGGAAAAACCCAGTGTGGGTTCGGAGGAGGTACGGGGGATGTCTCCGTAGGGGAAAAGGTAGACGGCCTCAATATCCGGCAACACCTTGGCAAGATTTGCTGCGGCGGCACTCAGAGAAGCCTCCCCTCTCAGGGCGGCGCGCACATAATCCTGATCGGCGACACCCTCAACCGTGGACTGCAGCAAGGCAAGCTGCTGATTGACGCGCACGGCCACGGCGTCTGCCTCCAGGGCAGCCTGACTGTCGTAACGACGGGACTCTGCCGGAACCGCCAACAGAAAATACAGCAATGCTGCCGAAGCCACGCCGGCAAGCACCACCACGACAGCCTGGGAAACGGCAACGGACGTCAGCCGTTTATGCCGTGGGCCGGTGGCTGATTTTTTCTCCTTGCTCTGTTTTTTTGTCTGCTTCCCGTCCGGTTTGGCATCGGGTGCAGCGTCCTCAGAGTTCTTCTTTTTACCAAGCTTCATAGTCCATCCTGCAGGTGTTATTCGCCCGAATTCTTCAATTATCAGGGAAGTATAGACCCTGAGCAGCGATCTGCGCCTGACGCCTCATCGCGTTCCCGTGGAACCAAAGCCGCCGTCACCTCGCACGCTGGCGTCAAAGGAAGACACCACTTCGAAGTCTGCCTGTACCACTGGCACCAGCACCAGCTGCGCAATACGCTCACCCACATCGATGGTGAACTCGCTTTGCCCCCGATTCCAGCAGGAAACCATTAACTCGCCCTGATAGTCGGAATCGATCAGGCCCACCAGATTGCCCAACACAATGCCATGTTTGTGGCCGAGACCGCTGCGGGGAAGAATCATCGCTGCCAACGAAGTATCCGCGATGTGAATCGAGAGTCCGGTCTTTATCAGTTCGGTCTGCCCCGGCTTCAGTGTGAGCGGTGCGTCCAGACAGGCGCGCAGGTCCAGCCCTGCAGAGCCATCCGTCGCATACTCGGGAAAAGGGACTGAACGACCGATCCGGTCATCCAGAATGCGTACCTGAAAGGTTTTGCGGGTCATTGAGTTTCCTTGTTACAGAGCGCCGGCTGCGCCAGCCTTTGATTTGAGGTGTTCGCCAATCAGTGCCATCAGTCGCTGAGCGATGGCCACCTTGGTGTCAGGCCCGATCGCCTCCTGGCCCTGGGCCCAGAAAGCAATCACTGCATTATTGTCACTGTTGAAACCCAGCCCTGGCGTAGACACGTCATTGGCCACAATCATATTCAGCTTTTTGCGTGTCAGTTTGTCGAGGGCATAGCGCTCAACGTCCCGGGTTTCTGCCGCGAAACCCACGGTAAAGGGCGCATCGGCACGCGCAGCTATGGCAGCAAGGGTATCGGGATTACGCACCAGCGACAGGCTCATGCCTTCATCCGTTTTCTTGATCTTGTCGCCAGCACAGCTGTCGGGGCGATAATCCGCCACCGCCGCCGTCGCAATAAACAGGTCGCAGCCTTCATCCACAGCGCCACTGGCACACTCCAGCATGTCCTGCGCGGTTGTCACACCGCGAACCTCAACACCCGCCGGCGCTTCGATGGACACCGGACCACTGACAAGGACGACGTCCGCACCGGCCATTCTTGCGGCTGAGGCCAACGCATACCCCATTTTGCCAGAGCTGTAATTGCTGATATAGCGCACCGGGTCAATCGGCTCCCGCGTAGGGCCCGCGGTTATAACCACACGCCGGCCCGCCAGCGGGCCTTTGGTGGCACCGGAAATCAGGTCAAACAACACAGTGGGCTCCAGCATTCGGCCCGGCCCGACATCACCGCAGGCCTGCGCGCCCTGGTCGGGCCCCAGGAGGGTCACCTGGGCATCCGCCGCCAGCAGCTCAATGTTTCTCTGGGTTCGGCGATTACCCCACATGGCTTGATTCATCGCCGGAGCCACTGCAATGGGGGCCTCTGTGGCACAACAAAGCGTGGTCAGAAGATCGTCAGCCATGCCCTGGGCCAGGCGGGCTATGAAATCCGCGGAGGCGGGCGCAATCACTACCTGATCGGCCCATTTTGCCAGTTCGATATGCCCCATTCCGGACTCTGCTTCCGGATCCAGCAAAGAGGTTCTGACCGGCTCACCGCTAAGCGCCTGAAACGTCAGTGGTGTCACGAAGGCCTCGGCACCACGGGTCATCACAACCCGTACCTCGTGACCGGATTTTTTTAGCAGGCGAACCAGTTCTGCGCTCTTGTAGGCAGCGATGCCACCGGTCACGCCCAGCAGAATTCGTTTAGCGGCCATCAACGGCTCCGTATTCATCACGAAATGAAAGGCTTATAAGATAGCATGCCAGAGCGCTGCCGGCAGCCTCACAGCCATGCTAGAATTCCAGCCGTCCACCGGGCGACCACCACCCCGGTATTCAAGGCGCAGGATGCGCGCAATAACGGTAGAAAGGACTCCACCATGTCACATTCAGACTGGCCCACCGACGAACGCCCGAGGGAACGCCTGCTGGCCCACGGCGCCAACAGCCTGTCGGACGCGGAACTGCTGGCCATTTTTTTGCGAACCGGCACTGCCGGCATGCCCGTGATGGCGCTCGCCCGCCATCTCACCGAAGCCTTCGGTGGCCTGCGAGGATTGATGACCGCTTCGCGCAGGCAATTCTGCGACGTCAAAGGGCTCGGTACTGCAAAGTACGCCCAGGTCCAGGCGGCTATGGAAATGGCCCGACGGGTCATGGACGAGCCACTTCGTCAGGGGGACCCATTGCGCTCGCCGGAGGATACCCGTCGTTTCCTGTGCAGCCGCCTTGGCACCTACCCCCACGAGGTTTTCTCAGGCCTGTTCCTGGATAACCGGCATCGGGTGATCCGCTATCAGGAGTTGTTCCGGGGGACCATTGACGGCGCAGCTGTCTACCCGAGGGAGGTGGTCCGGCAAGCCCTGGAGTTTAACGCAGCGGCGGTTATATTCGCCCATAACCACCCGTCAGGGGTCGCAGAGCCCAGCCAGTCGGACATTTCACTGACCCGGAGATTGAAAGAGGCACTGGGGTTGGTGGATATCAGGGTTCTTGACCATATGGTTGTCGGCCATGGTGAGGTAATATCACTTGCAGAACGGGGACTGATGTAAAGGGGCTGATGTAAACCTGTTGGCGCTTCATCGGAAAACTGGCCAAATTCCCAACAAATTTTTGCGTTGGGGAAGCAGTTCTGGTATAAAAGCGTCCCTTTCTGGCGGCGTCTGGCGAGCAGCGTGCATTTTTTGAGGCGCAGGTAGCAACCAGAGACCCGATTAAACGATTTAAATACGCATTTTCAGGACCAAAGCTCAGGTCGGAGGCAAGTATGTCCAGAGTCTGTCAGGTTACCGGTAAGCGACCGGTCACCGGTAACAACGTTTCTCACGCGATGAACCACTCACGTCGTCGTTTTCTGCCCAACCTGCAGAACCATCGCTTCTGGGTTGAATCAGAGAAGCGCTTCGTAAAGCTGCGCGTATCCACCAAGGGTATGCGTGTTATCGACAAAAAAGGCATTGACGCTGTGCTGGCCGATCTTCGTGCCCGCGGCGAGAAATTTTAAGGAGCCGCATCATGCGCGAGAAAATCAAGCTGGTTTCATCAGCAGGTACTGGTCACTTCTACACGACCAAGAAGAACAAGCGTAACACCCCGGAAAAAATCGAGATCAAAAAGTACGATCCGGTTGTCCGCAAGCATGTTGCGTACAAGGAAGCGAAGATCAAGTAAGATTTTCGTTACCCAAGAAACCCGGCCATGGCCGGGTTTTTTTGTGCCTGGCCTTAAAATGTTTCCAGATACCCTTTGGGCAACTTGATGTCCATGGCGATCGGCAAATGATCCGACACCGGATAGCTGACCACCTCTGACCGTCGTATCTCCAGGCTTGGGCTGACCAGTATGTGATCCAGCGCCCTCTCCGGTCGCCAACTCGGAAAACTGTGGGCCGTCTCGGGCAGCGGGACCAGGTTCGAATGCTTCAGCGGCGTATTGCTCAACAACTGCTCTGCGTGGTTATTCAGATCCCCCATGAGAACCACATGCTGATACTCGGAAATCAATTCCTGAATATACGCCAGTTGCCGCTGCTGAGCCGCTTTGCTGAGCGAGAGGTGCATCATCACCAACACAAGGGGGTCTTCCTCTGCCCCGTAACGGGCGATAATGGCACCCCGCCCCGGAATCAGTCCGGGCAACCGGTGCTCCTTCACATCCAGCGGACGATAACGACTCAGCAGGCCATTGCTGTGCTGAGCCAGCTGCCCAAGGTTCCGATTGAGCTGCTGGTACCAGTAAGGAATGCCTGAAGCCTCGGCCAGATACTGAACCTGATTGATGTAACCACTGCGCAGACTGCCACCATCACACTCCTGCAGGGCGACCACATCGTAGTTACTCAGCAGGGTGGCGATACGGTCCAGGTTCTGGATGCGGTTGCGGTGAGGCAGAAAGTGCTGCCAACTCCGGGTGAAGTAGTGGCGGTAGGAGGAGGTGTTGATGCCGACCTGGATATTGAAGGTCAGCAGCCGGATGTGACGATGCGCCTCAAACTCGGGAACGTGCTCATCGCCAGAACAAGCCCCGCGCGGGCCGTTCGTCGACCTGAGGATACCATTCAGCTGCTTGCGAATACGGTTGTACATGATGGCAGCTCAGACTCCTGACAAGGCCCGGTCACGGCCAGCGGACCGGGCCCATGCGTTTACTCGGCCTGACCAGCACGCTCCTGCTCAATCAGGTAATCGACAACCTCCAATGCCGCTTCATGGCTACCCGCCATGGAAGCCGTAACCCTGTACTTGCCATTCACAAGCATAGTCGGTGTGCCGGTAACACGCGCACCCCGAATCTTGGCCTGAGCCTGCTGCATTTTGGCATTAACACCAAAGCTGTTGTAATTCTTGAGGAATTCTTCGCCGTCGACACCGTGCCCGGCCACGAAATCAGCAAGAGCTTCACCCGAATTCAGCGGGCGGCGTTCTCCCGCAAGCGCATCGAACAGGGCGTCATGAACCTTGTCCAGTTCTCCCATGGCTTCCAGCGCGTAAAAGGCCTTGGCATGGGGTTCCCAGGAGCGGCCGAGGGCCGCAGGAATTTTCACGTAGTTGACGTCTTCAGGCAGATCCTCCGCCCAGCTTTCGACCAGCGGCTTGAAGGTGTAGCAGTGGGGGCAGCCATACCAGAAGACCTCAGCCACCTCGATACCACTCTCACTGGCGGTTCTCACCGGGGTATCCAGCACCTGATAGTGCGTCCCTTCTTCCCAGTTGGCGGCGCTGGCCTGCGCAATAAACGACATGGCCAGGATGGATAGTGCGGCGTTCCGGATTAATCGGATCATTCATGGTCTCCGGTTATCTGATTGGATGATGTGAAAGGATTATGACCCAGCAGGCACGAAAAGTTCCACCAGACATGGATTAAACAGAAGCAACCCATAAAAAACCCCGCATCAGCGGGGTTTTTTCAGTCGTAGCGCGTGTCAGAGGTTACTGAAGACCGGACACGTAGCTCGAAACGGCCTTGATCTCAGAGTCGGTCAACTTGGCGGCGACATCCATCATGATGGATGCGTTCTGGCCAGCATCACGCTCACCGTCTCGATACGCCTTGAGCTGCTTTTCGACGTATTCAGCGCTCTGACCACTGAGCCTGGGGTAGCCGGCAGGCCCATTCCCCATGCCTCGAGGGTTGTGGCATCCGGCACACGCCGGCACACCAGAAGCCATGTTGCCACCACGGTAGAGCATCTGACCCTCTTCAACCAGATCGGGGTTGGCCTGGGCCACGGTAATGTCCTGACTGTCGAAATAGGCCGCAAGATCCTGCAGATCCTGGTCAGACATGTCACTCAAAAGGCCCGTCATTTCGGCAATTTCACGCTTGCCTTCCTTGATCGCAACCAATTGCTGGTACAGATACTCTTCGCCAATGCCCGCCAGTTTCGGGTAAACCGCCATGACCGGCTTGGCACCGCCCTGGCCATGACACCCGGCGCACACCGCTGCATTTGCTTCGCCTGCTTCAGGATCTCCCGCCCCGTGAGCCATCGCTGTGAGGCCAACACCGAGAACAACTCCTGCGATCAGTTTTTTCATGCTCGCTCCGCTTCTCTCATCCAAAAGTATTCTTCGTTATGCAGCCGGCAGGCACTGGCCAAGAAGGCACAAACCGGGGCTGTTCAGCAGCAACGCTCAGCGTACTGCCCGGATTTGGTGTAGCATTATACATTAATCCCTGATAACTGAAATCCAATAGGAATACCAACACCCGTGTCATCAGACCTGACTCAAAAAAGCCTCTCGTTCAACAGCGCCCGGTTCCTGATCAGTGCCTCACGCCTGGAGGAATGCCCTCCGGACCACGGTTCCGAGGTGGCCTTCGCCGGCCGCTCGAACGCGGGCAAATCCAGCGCCATCAATTGCATCACCACCAACGGCAAGCTGGCCCGTACCAGTAAGACCCCCGGGCGCACCCGGCTGATCAATTTCTTCTCACTCAACCGGGAAAACTGCCGGATGGTCGATCTGCCCGGGTACGGTTACGCCAAAGTGTCCCGGGATATGAAAGACGACTGGCAGAAACATCTGGGCCACTACCTGAATGATCGCCGCTGCCTGCGGGGGCTGGTACTGGTCATGGATATACGCCACCCATTAACGGACTTCGACCAAATGATGGTGGAATGGTGCGAACATAACAACCTTCCACTGATGATTCTTGCCACCAAGGCCGACAAGCTGAAATTTGGCCAGGCCAAAACGGCCATGATGGGCATTGCCAAAAAGTTGGAAGAGTTCCAGTGCGTGGAGCACCTGATTATGTTCTCGGCAACGTCAAAACGGGGAGTCGAAGAGTGCCGGGAGGCACTGACCGCCTGGCTGGAAACCGAGGACTAACTAGAGCGTGCCTCCACGCTCTATCCGGTAGCCCAGATCGATACGCGGCTCGGTGATGCCGGCACCGCCCAGGCGGGTCAGCAGCTCCTGGGCCGCCCTCTGGCCCACGGCCTCTCGTGGTGTGATCACACTCGCCAGGGGAGGTACCATCACACGGCCAACGTCGTGACCATGGAAACCGGCGATCGCAATCCGCTCTGGCACCGGAATACCCCGGCGCTGACACTCGAAAAACGCACCAATCGCAACGTCATCGTTGGTGCAGAAGATGCCGTCAACGTCCGGATTCTCCTCCAGTATCCGCACCATCAGGGTGGCACCCACACTAAAAGACGAGCGTTGCTCGCTGCGCAGGGTGACTGGCGTCAGCCCCTGCTCTTCCATTGCCCGGCTGTACCCTTCCTGACGTTGCAAGGTACGGGCATCCAGCCGCACGGCGAGATAGACCACGCGCCTGCGTCCAAGCCGGATCATCTCCCGCACCATGTCATAAGCCGCGCTGACGTTATCAAACCCGACAGCCTGCTCGAACGGGGTCGAATGCGTGTCCATGATTTCCACGGTGGGCACCCCAGCGGTCTGAAGCATCCTCAGCGTGCGGCCCGTGTGCTGACTCTCGGAGAGAATCACGCCGTCCACGTTGTAGGACAGCAGCGATGACAGACTGCGCTCCTCAATCTCGGGGCTGTAGCCGTAGTGAGACAGCATCAGGTGGTAACCGGCGGGCTCGGTAACCGCTTCCACACCCTTGATCACATCCGCAAAGACCTGGTTGGTCAGGGACGGAAGCAACACACCAATGGCGTGGCTGGTGGACTTGGACAACAGGTCCGGCGCGCGATTGGGGATATACCCCAGTGCTTCGGCTTCGGCAAAGATCCGCTCCCGCATAGGCTTGGAGACATTGTCTGCACCACGAAGGCAACGGCTGACCGTCATCTTGGTGGCACCAACCCGGTCCGCAATGTCCTGCAATGTGGGACGTTTGTTCTTTACCATTTACGGCTCCAGCCAGAACGTTCAAAGAGGCCTATCATACCCGAGCCCGACAAGGCAGTGACGGATCACTTGCTCCGGCGTACCGGAGACATCGACGGCCACCGCGTTTTCACCCGGCCCCGGCTCCTCCAGCAAATGGAACTGGCTCTCCAGCATCGCGTGACCATTGAAGTAATGATCGGTTCGGCTGGAGTGGCGCGCCCAGATGGTTTCAAAATCCCCCTTGAGATAAACGAACCGGGTTTCCGGGCTGCCCCCCTGCAAACGCTCGCGGTAGACGCGCTTCAAGGCGGAACAGGCCAGCACCAGACCACCCTCCTCCCGCCGGATCAACTCGGCAAGGTCATCCAGCCAACCGAGACGATCCTCATCGGTCAGCGGAATACCGGCTGCCATTTTCTCCACGTTGGCACGGCTGTGGTAATCGTCCGCGTCGAAAAACGGAACGCCGAGTTCCTGTGCAAGCCTGGCCCCGGTGAGGCTTTTGCCACACCCGGACACGCCCATCACCACGATTTTTGGTGTCTTTGGTGTCATCCTTTCACTCATGTCACTGCCACCATAGCGCCAATTGAGGGAACACAATCAGCAGACCAAGGGCGACCACCTGAAGCGCGATAAACGGCAGCAGGGCACGGAAGATCTCCCCCAGGGAGATGTCTTTTGGCGTCACGGTCTTGAGATAGAAGGCCGCCGGGCCAAACGGCGGTGACAGGAAGGACACCTGCATGTTCATGCAGAACACCACCCCGAACCAGATCGGGCTATAGCCCAGTTCCGTCACAATCGGCACAAAGATCGGCATGGTGAGCAAGGCAACGCCGACCCAGTCCAGGAACATACCCAGGATGAGCAGGATCAGCATCATGAACAGGATCGTCGTCAGGCCATGGCCACCGCTGACGGCGAAAACCATGTCGCGGACGAAATCGATACCGCCCATGAGGTTGTAGACGCCCACCAGAGCGGTTGCGCCGATACCAATCCAGATAATCATGCCGCACACCCGCAGCGTGCTGATGGTGGCCTTGCGCACCATGGCAAGGGACAGCTCACCACGAATCCAGGTGCTGATGGCAATACCCATCACGCCCAGGGCCGAGGCTTCCGTGACCGACGCCACACCGCCATAGATGCTGCCCAATACCACAACCACTGTGAGCAGGGGAAACAGCAGCGCCTTGAAGAAGTTCGGCGCCGGCGTTTCGGGCGTGTCCTGGTCCGACGGCAGCGGCGCCATCTCCGGCTTCAGCCAAACCCGGATCAACACATACCCCATATAGAGCAGCGCCAGTATCAATGCGGGCAAGAAAGCCCCTTTGAACAGATCGCCGATGGACACGTTGGCGGTCAGCCCGTAGATAATCAGTACAATACTGGGAGGTAGCATGGTGCCGAGTGCGCCACCGGCACAGGTGGTGCCAATGGCGAGTTTGCGGTCGTACCCCAGGCGCAGCATTTGCGGCAGCGCCAGGATGCCCAGCAACACCGTCTCGCCACCGATCACACCGGACATGGAGGCGAGGATCACCGCCACCACCAGCGTCTGGATGGCCACACCACCTCGGAGTTTGCGACCCAGGCGGGCCATGGCATCGAACAGGTCCCGGGCAATGCCGGAATGATCCAGCAGCGAGGCCATCAACACGAACATCGGCACCGCCAGGAACACATAGTTGCCGATAAAGCTGTACAGACGGCTGCTGACAATGGGCAGGGCATCCGGGCCAAACCAACCGAGCGCGAACACAAGAGCGACCAGACCGGTGGCAAACGCCAACTGCATACCGGTCAGGAGCAATACAATCAGCATGACAAGCATCAACAGGCTGCCATAGCCGATACCAAGGGAGGCCAGTTCAAACATCATTTATCTCCCTTGCCACGAAGGTCACGCATAAGGTGCAACAGGAACTGAAGCGTCATGACCGCCACCGCAACCAGGATGACCACCTTCAGCAGCGCGGGAAACGGCGGGTTCCAGGCGGAGCCGGAGGTTTCCAGTCGCCAGCCACCCCAGGGCGCCAGTACGGCTTCGGTCGCCATCGACCAGCTGGCGAACAGCAGCATGCCGCAGAAGGCAAGTCCCAGCAGGTGGTGGACAACCCGCAACCAACGCTGGGCACGGTGAGAGACGGCGTCGTAGATCAATACAATACGCACGTGTCGATCGGTAGCCAGGGCATAAAGCCCGCCAATAACAAACAGTGTGGCACCGGCAAAGGTCACGGTTTCGTGCACCCAGAGCGTGGGGGAATCAAACACATAACGGCGGACAATCTCGTAGAACGACACCACTACAATGGCGGCAAAGACCAGGCTCAGCCTCTTGCCAAGCCAGACAATGGCCTTGTCCAGCCGGGTAAACCCGACGTCTTCATCCTTCATAATGAACTCCTCGCTCCGGGGCCATAGGGCGCCCGGAGGCTGATATCGAGGGAACCTGTTTTAGAGGAGGCCCTGGGACTCCAGGTACTCAGTCACCGACTGGTAGACCTTCTCGGCATTGGGCGACTGCTCTGCGTAGACCTGCCACTGGTCACGGGCGATGGTGCGGAACTTCCGACGCTCCTCAGCGGACCAGTCGTGGATGGTAATGTCCGGGTTGGCCCGGGCTTCGTTGACAGCTTCACGATCGGCCATCGCCAACTGGGTGCTGATATCCTGGGCAAAGTCGCGGGCGGATACCGTCATGATGGCCTGAATGTCCTCTGGCAGCTCGTTCCACTCCTTGAGGTCCATCGCGATTTCAATCAATGGCAGCGAATGGAAACCAGGGTTGACCGGGTGCGGCGCAATCTCGTTCAGACCGGCCTCATGGTTGGTGGAGAACACGGTGTAGTCCGCGGCATCAATCACACCCTTGCTCAACGCCGTGTAGACTTCAGACCCCGGCAGGTTCACGGGGGATGCGCCCGCGGCGGCAAAGACAGACTGCACCAGCCCTTCCGGTGCGCGCATCTTCAGCCCCTTGAGATCCTCGACGCCATCCAGCGGTTTCTTCGACACAAACGACTCCACGCCGGTACCGCCACCGCCGACAAATTTCACGCCATAGGGCTTGTAGAGCTCGTTCATCAACTCATAGCCGCCACCATGGTTGATGTAATCAATGAGCTGGTCCGGGCTGGACCAAGCGCCAACGGTGTTGCCGATCAGGCCGAATGCAGGATCCTTTCCCGAGAAATACCCCGTCACGGAAATATGGCCATCCAACACGCCCATTTTCATGGCGCCGAGGGTTTCGGTGTGGCTGACAACGCTACCCACCGGCAGCAGGTCAATCTCGATACGACCACCGGTCATCGCTTCTACCCGGTCGGCCCACGCCTGCTGGATCTCGAAGTTCTTGACGCCGGAAGGATCTGAAGACTGGAACTTGAAGTTGAAATCGGCGGCAAGGGCATTGCACGCCAGGGTGGCTGACAGAAGGCCAGCTGCGAGTCTTGTCGGGAACATATTGGTATCTCCTGATTGTTTTTGTGCCGGCATATGTTACCGGTAACATTTGCGAGTCTATTGGATTTAAAACGCTCTGACAAGGATGCAATGGAAGGTCGGTTTGGGGTTATGAGGGGAGGGCTGGCATAAAAAGCCGACCTGCCAGAAGACAGGCCGGTGAAACGTCAGGGTTTGCGACGTGCTAAAACCTGAGAACTCACTCAGGAGACACCGAGAATGTCCGAATCCCCGATGTCGTAACTATTGACACGCCAATTGATCAAAAGTTCCTCAATGATTCCAGATGGGTTCGCCCTGCCCTGAAACCGATGCGTCAGCCGCATCCGGCAAACGCGGACGATACTTCTCCCGCAACGTCATCACCTGCTCCCGGTAATCCGCCGTCAGATAGGGAATTTCCAGGGTCAGCACCTGATAGATGCCCTGCTTCAGCTCGGTCAGAGTCAGGCTCGCAGAGGCCTCAGAGGCGTGGGCGGTTTTCAGGAAAGCCATCCAGTTGGTAATGACCAACCATACGTTCAGGGACATCGCGGAACGCAGCTCTTCAGGCTGAGGCTCGATAATTCCCGCCTCCGCCAGCTTCTCGAATATCCGGCTGATCGCCGCCAGACAGCGGTTGGTGAACTCGCGGTAGTCCTGGCGCAGGCGTTGATCACTGTCGAGCAGGTATTCCAGGTCGCGGTGAAAAAACCGATAGCTCCAAAGGCCATCGAACACCGATTCGAGATAAAAGGTCAGGTCATCCAGAGTAATGGGCCGGTTCTCCGGGATATCCAGGTAAAAATCCACCAGCTTTTCATACTCGAGAAAGATCTCGTAAATGATGTCGGACTTGTTACGGAAGTGGTAATACAGGTTGCCCGGCGATATCGCGAGGTGGGCGGCGATATGGTTGGTGGTTACGTTGCGCTCTCCCCTTTCGTTGAACAGATCAAGGCTCGAAAGAAGAATCTTGTCTCGGGTTTTCATAGGCTCAGCAATGCGTGTTGTTGTGTGGGTGCCTGTGCTTTGGCGCTGCGATCCGTGGATGGCCCGATCAGCCATCAGGGCCAGCTTGACTACCTAGAGTATATACTCTAATAATAGCCCCAAGCGCAAACTGAATACTTTTTCACCACCGCATTCCGGAGCTGTCGCAGGCTCCACGAACAATAAGGGCGGCGACCCGGCAGGCCGGGGCCGCGAGGAGAGAGCGATATGGTAGCCACCGTTGTCCAGCTGACTGAAAGCAAGAAGCACATCCAGCACACCCACCGTGTGTTTGAGGACCAGAAGAAGGCGTTTCGCAACAACCCGATGCCGTCGCTAACCGAGCGTCAGGAGAATCTGAAGCGCCTCAAGCGCGTACTGCTGTCCAATCAGGATCGGTTACTGGACGCCATCGACCGGGACTTCAGCTGTCGTTCGAAGGACGAATCGCTGATTGCGGAAGTGATGCCGTCCATTCAGGGCATCAACTACACCCTGAAAAACCTGGAAGGCTGGATGAAGCCCTCCAAGCGGCATGTGTCCGTGTTGTTCCAGCCCGCCAGCAACCGCGTTCACTACCAGCCTAAGGGTGTTGTGGGCGTCATCGTGCCCTGGAACTACCCTCTGTATCTGGCCGTTGGGCCGCTGGTGGCCTCACTGGCTGCGGGTAACCGTACGATGATCAAGATGTCGGAGTTCACGCCGCACACCTCTGCTTTGTTCAAGGAGATTGTCGAATCTGCGTTTCCGGAGGACCTGGTCTGTGTGATTAACGGTGAAGCGGATGTCGCCGCAGACTTTTCCAGCCGGCCCTTCGATCACCTTCTGTTCACCGGCTCCACGTCGGTGGGCAAGCTGGTGATGCGGGCAGCCGCGGAAAATCTCACGCCGGTGACTCTGGAACTGGGCGGCAAGTCGCCTGCCGTCGTATCGCCGGATGTTCCGATGGAAGACGCCGCCCAGCGTATCGCTTTCGGCAAGGCGCTGAATGCGGGCCAGACCTGTGTGGCACCGGATTATGTGTTGTGCCCGGCAGACCGTGTGCAGGCGTTTGTGGATGAGTATCGCCATCAGTTTGCGGCGATGTATCCGAGCCTGCGGGATAACGAGGATTACACGGCGATTATCAATGAGCGCCAATATGACCGCCTGCAAGGCTATCTTGACGATGCGCGGGAAAAAGGGGCCGAGCTGATTGAGATCAATCCGGCCAATGAGAACCTGAAGGATGGCACCCGCAAGATGCCGATTACGCTGGCGCTGAAGACCACGCCGGATATGAAGATCATGCAGGATGAGATTTTCGGGCCGATTCTGCCGATCATCAGCTATGGCAACCTGGATGAGGCGATCCATTACATCAATGACCGTCCTCGCCCGCTGGCGCTGTATTTCTTCGGTTACGACAAGTCGATGCAGGAGCATGTGGTCAACCAGACCCATTCCGGTGGCATGTGCATCAACGATGCACTGATGCACGTTGCCCAGGATGACCTGCCATTTGGTGGTATCGGTGATTCGGGGATGGGGCATTACCACGGCAAGGAAGGTTTCCTGACGTTCTCTCATCAACGGGCAATTTTCAGTAAGCAGAAGTTCAACAGTGGCAAGTTTGTGTATGCGCCGCACGGAACGACGGCTCACAAGATGGTATACAAGTTGTTTATTCGGTGACTTGGGTGCTGGTAGTCGCCGGCCAACAAAAGACAATAAGAACAAGAGAGTCGTTATGCCTGAAAGCCTTTCTCGATCCGTGCAAACGGACCTTTCCGATACCGCGATGGACCGTCGGAGTTTTCTCCGGACCGGGCTTGGTGGAGCCATGTTCCTCGGCACGGTGAGTGTGACCGCTGGCCTGTCCGGCTGTGCAACCGCGCCCGCCGGGCGGGACTATCCGATGCCGGGGGCGATGGACCAGAGCTACGAGTTCCAGTTCCTGACCCGCGACGACATTGTGCTGTTTCAAGCTCTACTGCCGGCCATGGTGGGCCCCGGGCTGACTGAGGAGCCCGTGGTTCGCCGCCAGCAGATTCAGGCGACGATTGAGCGCATCGATGCCGGGATTCACCAGTTCGGACCCGCCAACCAGAAGGAGTTGCGGGGTCTGTTTGACCTGCTGAACTTCGGGCTGACACGGGTGACGGTTGCCCGGGTCTGGTCGAGTTGGGAGAACGCCAGCACGCAGTCCGTGGATGCCTTCCTTGAGCGCTGGCGCACCAGTGGTGTTGGGCTGTTCAACAACGGCTACATCGCCCTGACCAAGGTCAGTAACGTGGCGTTCTATGGCCACGAAGACCACTGGCACCTCTCCGGCTACCCCGGACCACCCGCCTGGGCCGTGGACGCCCTGCCCCAGTTCAAAGACAACGCCTGAGCCAACCGGAGCATTATTATGTCGTTAACGGATCGTATCGCCCGTGGGCTTGAGGCTGGCTGGAAGGTCACCGACGGCGCCACCCTGACACAGAACCAGACCCACGAAGCCGATGTGGTGATCATCGGCACCGGCGCCGGGGGCGGCACCACGGCGGAGATTCTGGCGAAAGCCGGGCTGTCGGTGATTCTGGTGGAAGAAGGCCGTCTGTATCACCAGAAAGACTTCAAAATGAACGAGCTGGACGCCTATGCCTCCCTCTACCAGGAAGGCATGAGCCGGGTCACCAAAGACGGAGCAATCGCCATTCTTCAGGGCCGGTGTGTGGGCGGCTCTACCACGGTGAACTGGACGTCCAGCTTCCGTACACCGGCACCGACGCTGAATCATTGGGCCAGCCGTTTCGGGCTCGACGACCTGACCCCGGCAGCCATGAAGCCCTGGTTCGACGGCCGCGAGCAACGACATAACATTGAGCCCTGGCTGGCCGAGCCTAATGTGAACAACGACATCCTGCGCCAGGGTTGCGAGGCGCTGGGCTGGTCCTGGGAGGTGATCCCACGCAACGTCAAAGGCTGCTGGAACCTGGGTTACTGCGGCGTGGGCTGCCCCACGAACGCCAAACAGGGGGCTCTGACCACCACTATTCCCGGCGCCCTGGACAACAATGCCCGACTGTTCCACGGCCTGCGGGCCGACAAACTGGTGATGGAGCAGGACAAAATCAGTCACCTTCAGGCCTCGGCCATGGCGGCGGACGGTGTCACCCCGTCTGGCGTCACCGTGGAACTGCGAGCCCGGCATTTCGTGGTGGCCGCCAGCGCCATCGGCTCACCTGGCCTGCTGCTGCGTTCAGACATTCCCGACCCCCACGACCGCATTGGCAAGCGCACCTTCCTGCACCCGGTCAATGCCACCATCGCGGAAATGCCTGACACCGTCGATCCTTATTACGGTGCCCCTCAGTCGATCTATTCCGACGAATTCAACTTCTCACAGGGCGTCGACGGTCCCGCCGGCTTCAAACTGGAAGTACCGCCCCTGCACCCGGCCATGTCCGCCGGCGTGGTTCCCGGCCACGGCGAACAACAGGTCCGCGACCTGTCGAAACTGCCCCGGCTGAACTCCGTCATCGCCCTGCTGAGAGACGGCTTCCACCCCGACAGTACCGGCGGCACCGTCAGCCTCCGCGACGACGGCAGCCCGATCCTGGACTACCCCGTCAGCGACTACCTCTGGAAGGGCCTGAAAGACGCTTTCTACAAAATGGCCGAGATCCAGTTCGCCGCCGGCGCCCAGAAAGTCCGCCTGATGCATCTGGACTCTCCCTGGTACTCTTCCTGGGCCGACGCCAAAGCCGGCATCGACAACCTCGCCATGGAACCCCACCGCGTCCGCCTGTTCACCGCCCACCAAATGGGCGGCTGCGGCATGGGCCGCAACCCGGAAGAATCCGTCGTCAACGGCTTCGGCGAACACCACCACGTGGCCAACCTCAGCGTCCACGACGCCTCGATCTTCCCAACAAGCATTGGCGCGAATCCGCAATTGTCGGTTTATGCACTGGCTGCAAGGAATAGCACCAGACTGGCCCAAAAACTTAGGAGTTGAAGAAAGGAGCACCACAGGAAATTTGAGGTCTTCTTAGACAGGTACGCAGTCCGAAGTGTCGCGTGAGGAGGGCTTCCCAGGATTGTGTAAAGCCAGGGACGGCTTTACTCAAGCGCACATGGATGTGCTCGTAGCGTATCCTGGGAAGCCCTCCTCATGCGGCACATGCACCAAAGCGAGCAATCCAAAGTCAGCAGCCCGCAGAAGTGAGGGATTAGGGAACATTTTGGTTCAAGACGAAGGCTGCTATCCTGTGCGCTTCCGGTGAAAAGGAGCTCCGAATGCCAAAAGTCATCTACCCGGGTACGTTTGACCCGATCACCAACGGCCATACCGACCTCATCGAGCGCGCAGGCCGGCTCTTCGACGAAGTCGTCGTCGCCATCGCCTACAACCCCAAGAAGTCCCCGCTACTGACATTGGAAGAACGCTGCGAGCTGGTGGAAAAAGCCACCTCCCACCTGCCCAACGTCAGCGTCACCGGCTTCAGCAACCTGCTCGCCGATTTCGTCCGGGAACAGAACGCCACCGTTATTATCCGCGGACTGCGAGCCGTCTCCGACTTCGAGTACGAATTCCAGCTAGCCGACATGAACCGCCGCCTGGCGCCGGAAGTGGAAAGCGTGTTCCTGACACCCTCCAACCACCTGTCGTACATCTCCTCCACCCTGATCCGCGAAATCGCCTCACTGGGCGGCGACGTCTCCGAATTTGTCGACCCGGCTGTGGAAGCCGCGCTCAAACAGAAGTTCGTCAAGGACTGACAGACGGGAAAGCGCTGCCCATCCCGGGCAGCACAGAACAACGGATCAGAATATGGGTGGCAGCGGGATCACGTTGCCATTGATGTCCAGGGCCAGATCTTCCAGTGTGCCCTGGATTCGCAGCCGGTCACCCTCCTGCACCACCATGCCCTGCTTAATCAACGGCGCAACCTGCATCCCCAGCTCCGGATGCTGTTCCACCAGAGCCAGCGGCATGCTGACATCCAGATTGCCGGTCAGCTGCTGCATCACCATCATCATCTGGTCTTTCTCGTCGTCAGACAGCGACGGGTGCTGCACCATGATCTCGCCATTGACCGGGCCATAAGGCGTGGCAAAGGACAGCTCCGGAAACCCGAACGAGAAACCGTTGGCCGCAAGGCCCAGCATGGCCTGATTGATGCGATTCATGGATTCCATCTGCTGCTGCATCATGGCACTCGAATCGCCGCCTGCGGTGTTCAGGGCAGCCGCCTGCATGTCCGTCATTGCCGTTGTCAGGTCACTCCAGCTTTGCACGTCCAGGCCACTTAACACCATTTCCATACGGTGAGGGCCGAAGCTCTCGTCGTCCGCCGTTACCTTTTCCAAAGTAACGACAGCCTCGGAATCAATGCTCTTGCCGTCATCGTCGGTGGTAGTCTCACCACTCATCGAAAAGTCATCAAAGCGAAGGGTCGGCTCGCCCCGGGCCGCCACTTCAAGTCGCGCCAGCGACATGTCCCCGTCACCCAGCCAGACGTCGCCTGTCAGGTGTTCCATGGTCTGTTCAAGGCGAAAATCCTCGATACTGATGCGCAGGTCTGGCCCCCGAATCACGGCGCCCGGCCAAAGCATGAGGATATCAGCCTGTGAACCGTTGCCACTGATTTCTGCTCGGCTAAAGCTTTCCGACATATCAAAGGACTCGCCGGTTTCCTCGTCGATCACACTCACAGCCGGCACGGAAAGCTCGGCGATCGCCGTTCCCCACAGGCGGGTTTCCAGGGTCAACCGGGGCTTTTCGTCGGGGAAGATCTTCTCAACTTCAGCGCCAAGCTCAGGAGGCGGGGTAAAATCAATCAGGCTGCCGGTAACCCCATGGCTTACCCGTGCCTGATAGTCGAATGAGTGCTCGTCACCGGTGTCCGGATCCTGGATCGTGATGGTGCCGGCGAACTCGGCTCCCATGTAGCCCCTGTCATAATCGCGGGTTTGCAGCTTGAACAGGGGCTGCGCCTGATTAACGTCCGCAGTGACCCTCTGCCACTGCTGTTCGGTTACATATCCAACGGCCCAGGGCGCAGCCACACCAACCGCCAGTACGGCTGCACCGGCAACCATCCATTGTTTTTTCAACTGCCTTTACTCCATTACAGCGCCCACATCGCCTCCACTGGGGCAGGCGCATGCGGGTTATCGTTATTTCCCGGTCAGGCGTTCAAGCAGGACCAGTTGCGACGCCAGGCGATCCTCGCCCTCGGCTGCCTGATTCTGAATGTAACTACCGTCCGGCTGCAAGACCCAGGACTGGCAATTGTCCGCCAGATAGGTGTCCAGGTCTTCGCGGACGCGGGCAATCAACGCCGGATCCTCAATCGGAAACGCCGTTTCCACGCGGCTCAGCAGGTTCCGTTCCATGCCGTCGGCGCTGGACCCATAGACTTCCGGCCGGCCGTTGTTGCCGAAATAGTAAACCCGGGTGTGCTCGAGGAAACGGCCAATGATGGAGCGCACCCGGATGTTGTCCGACAGCCCCGGCACTTCCGGCCTCAGGCAGCAGATACCGCGGATAATCAGATCGATTTTCACGCCTGCCTGAGACGCACGATACAACGCCTTGATCAACTCGCGCTCAGTGAGGGCGTTAAACTTGAAAATAATCCGGCCTTTGGGCCCCAGTTCCGCTTCACGGTCCACCAGGCCCAGAAGACGGGTATGGAGTGTGAAGGGTGAGTGAAACAGTTTCTTTATTTTCAAGGCCTTGCCCATGCCCGTCAGCTGTTGGAACAGCTTGTTGACGTCGTCACCGATGGATTCGTCGCTGGTCATGTAGCTGTAATCGGTGTAAAGGCGGGCGTTACCGGCATGGTAGTTCCCGGTACCCAGGTGTACGTAACGCCTCAGCTTTCCTTCCTCACGGCGCACGATCAGGATCATCTTGGCGTGGGTCTTGTAACCCACCACGCCGTAGACCACGATCACACCCGCTTCCTGCAGTCGGCTGGCCAGCTCCAGGTTTTCCGCCTCGCTGAACCGGGCCCGCAGTTCGATGATCGCAGTCACCTCCTTGCCACGCCGGGCTGCATCCATCAGCGCTTCGACAATTTCCGAGTCGGCACCGGTGCGATACAGGGTCTGACGGATAGCCAGGACCTGTGGGTCTTTTGCAGCCTGCCGCAGCAGGTCGGTCACGGGACTGAAGTTTTCATAGGGATGCAGCAACAGCAGCGGTCGCTTGCGGATGGCATCGAACATGGATTCCTTGGCACGGATCTGCCTGGGAATCGAGGGCGAAAAACCCGAATAGGTGAGGTCCTGGCGATCCACCAGCCCACCGACGGCCATCAAACGTGTCAGGTTGACCGGGCCGTGAACCTGATAAAGGTCACGATCCGTCAGTCCAAACTCGCGCAGCAGAAAATGCACCAGTTCTTCCGGGCAGTTGTCCGCCACTTCCAGCCGCACGCCGTCACCGAAGCGCCGGCTCAGCAACTCGCCGCGCAGGGCGGAGGCCAGATCTTCAAGGTCGTCTTCCAGTTCAAGGTCGGCGTTGCGGGTCAGGCGGAACTGATAGCAGCCTTTCACCTCCATGCCTGGGAAGAGCTCATCGGCATGGGCGTGAATCATGGAGGACAGGAACACCAGGTTGTCGCCACCGTTACAGACGTCATCCGGAAGCCTGACCAGACGCGGCAACGAACGTGGCGCAGGCACGATGGCCATCCCGGTTTCGCGACCGAAGGCATCCTTACCGTCCAGCTCAACAATGAAGTTCAGGCTTTTGTTGACCAGGCGCGGGAACGGGTGGGAAGGGTCCAGCCCGATGGGGCTGACCACCGGCAGGATTTCCTCTTCGAAGTAACGGCGCACCCAGTCGGCCTGAGCTTCCGTCCATTCACGACGCCGGACGAAGTGAATGTTTTCCTGCTCCATCTCAGGGATCAGCACGTTGTTCAGGATGTCGTACTGTTCCCGGATGTACTCGTGGGCCACCCGGCTGATTTCGCCCAACACCTGCTCCGGCATCATGCCGTCGGAGCCCAGGGTTTCACGGCCATACTTGATCTGCTGGCGCAGGCCCGCCACCCGGATCTCGAAGAACTCATCCATGTTGCTGCTGAAAATGCAGCAGAACATCAGCCGGTTAATCAACGGATGCGTGGTATCCAGAGCCTGTTTGAGCACCCGGTAGTTGAACTGAAGCTGGCTCAGTTCGCGGTTGAAATAGTTTTCCTGGGCGGCGACATCAACTTCCACGCCGGGGGATGGTGCTTCCACGGGAGCCGGCACGTCCGGAACATCGACAGCCTTTAGCTTGTTTGCAGATTCAGTAGTCATTGCTTACTGCTTCCATTTATCAGAGGCCTTAAGGCACCCTGCTGTTGACTGTAACCTGTCAGGTGCGGTTATCACGCATCAGCCGTGCAGCCCTGACGGCAAAATAGGTAAGGATGGCGTCTGCACCGGCACGGCGCATGGCCATCAGGCTCTCCATCATCACGGCGTCGCCATCCAGCCATCCGTTCTCGGCAGCGGCCATGTGCATGGCGTACTCGCCACTGACCTGATAGACGAACGTTGGCACCTGCAGTTCCTGTTTTACCCGGTGAACGATATCCAGATACGGCATGCCGGGTTTGATCATCACCATGTCGGCCCCCTCGGCGATGTCCATCGCCACTTCCTGGAGCGCCTCATCACTATTGGCCGGGTCCATCTGATAGGTGGCCTTGTTGCCCTTGCCCAGGTTGCCCGCTGAGCCGACCGCATCGCGGAACGGCCCGTAATAACTGGAAGCATACTTGGCAGAGTAGGCCAGAATACGCGTGTTCACATAGCCAGCGGACTCCAGGGCGTCGCGGATGGCAGCGACCCGGCCGTCCATCATGTCGGACGGCGCCACAATATCCGCACCCGCGTCGGCATGGGACAACGCCTGATTAACCAGCGCTTCCACGGTCACGTCGTTCAGCACATAGCCGTCGTTGTCGATAATGCCGTCCTGGCCATGGGTGGTGAATGGGTCCAGTGCCACATCGGTAATAACACCCAACTCAGGGTAGGCGTCCTTCAGCGCACGCACCGCACGCTGGGCCAGACCATCGGAATCCCACGCGCCAGATCCGGACAGGTTCTTGTGCTCCGCAGGCACCACGGGAAACAGCGCCACGGCCGGAATCCCAAGCGCCACCAGTTCCGCCGCCTGTTCCACCAGAAGATCAACGCTCAGGCGCTCGACGCCGGGCATGGAGGGTACCGCCTCCCGCTGACCCTCGCCTTCCAGTACGAACACCGGAAAGATCAGGTTGTCGGCACTGAGCTGATTCTCCCGAACCAGACGCCGGGAAAAACCGTCAACCCGGTTACGACGCAGACGAGTGGCTGGGAACATGCGATTGGCCGAAAAGCTCACGGAATACCTCCTGTGGAAAATGGGGCTACCGCCCCATCATACACGCCCATAAGCGGCGGTGGCAGGGCCTACAGCCGAGCCACACCATCAGGCTACTACGTTCAGATGAAAGGACTGTTACCGGATGGAATCCAGGGCCTCGGCACGCAGCTTTTCAGCGCCCTCGAAATAATCATCCCTGAGCGCGTCAATGGCGGCTTTGCGCTCCGGGCCAGCAAGCCCCATGTCGTCAAGCTCCGCCAGGTCCTGGCTATAGGCCTGCCACTTGGCTTCCCATACCTTTTGTTCGGCTTCCACCTTCTCCAGCTCACGGGCAGCCTCGGCACCAAAGCGTTCCTCCCTCCAGGCGCGCAAGGCGTCGGGATCATCTGCGAATTCCGACTGCGCACGCTGGTAGTCGGCGAATTTGCGGGTTTCCCGACGAGCCTGACGAAGCGGTTCCGGGAGTGCCTTCTCGGCTTCCGCCAGCGCCTGCTCCCGCTCTTTTTCAGACAGAGACTGATCGGTTCGGATACGCAGCTGCTCAACCTGGAACTGGTCTACGGCCTCGTCCATTGCAAAAAAGGCGTCGGCGGTTTGCGCATCCATCCAGGTGCGTCGCAGGGCGCGTATTTCTGCCATTCGCCGTTGCATGTCCTCTGCATTCGTCGTGGTGTCATGACCATAGGTGGCTTCCAGGTCGCCCAACGCCAGCTTGTAGTCCAGATAGTCCCCCAAAGTGTCGAGAGCTTCCGATCGGGCCGGCTCTTCAAGCCGGGCCAACGCCTGCTCTATCCGGGCAACCAGTTGGGGTAACGTCTCCTCGCCCAGAGCCGCCAGGTAATATTCAAACAACTGGCGCAACTGCGGCGTGGGGACCAGGGAGCCATTAGCATCGGTTTCGGCCCAGCCACCGGGCACGCTGGTTCCCGCCAACGACGCTGGCATTGTATCCGGCACCGCAACCGCGGTTTCGCCTACAAGTTTTGACGGCGCCCTACGTCCGGTCGTGGAATCCGACTTTGGCACAACGCCGCTTTCTGTGTCGGCGGTTGTATCAACTGTCTCCTGAGAGGGGGTCGGGGTATCACCAAAGAAAATGACCATGCCCGCCGCGATCAGCGCCATGACGACAAGCGCCGTGGTTGCAAAACGAAGGAATCCTCTCATGAACGCGGCCTGTTTAAGGGTCGAATGTGGGGTGAGTAACGGTCATGGTGCACGGAACACGCTATCCTGCAGAACGCAGCATAGAGGAATACGGGGTACTGCGGTGAGACCGGCGTCAAAACAACCGTAAACCACGAACGCAAACAGGCCGCAGCCTCAGAGGCTGCGGCCTCATGAATTCAGAGGGAGCGATTATTGAAACCGACATCCACCTTGCGGGAAGGGTCCGAACGGAATGCCGTATCCACTTCCTGAATTCTGCCGCCCTGGTTCAGAAACGATTCAATATCCTGCTGAAGCTGAGCGCGGATTCGCGCACGGCCGGCAATGGAATGTGTATCGTCGCTGTCATGTGTCCAGCTACCGGATTGCTCCAGATTGCTTTCGTCGAATTCACTCATGATTTTCTCCATCAACGAAAACAGTACAACGAGCGCGCCAAGCCTGTTATGGCACGGCCGCCCCATCTCGGCGGATGCGTCTTACTACCTGCCTTGGCGTCTTTATAATCCGCTTTCAGTTGCAACGCTATTTCCTGACAACGGTTTTTTTGTAAATTTTTGTAAGCAACTCCACGATATTGTTTTTAATGAATAATATGAACCAAGCTATACTGCTCTATTGATTGACACAAAGAATGAATAATGATTCACTACTTATAAGGAACCCGCATGGCATATCGGGAAACGGAAAAGATGCGCAATCGCAAGGCAGAGGCCCGCAAGCGCATTATCGAATGCACATACGGATGCGTTGCCGACGGCGGCTTCCGCAGCGCCCAGATAACGCGCATCGCAGCGTGCGCCGGCGTTGCTACGGGAACCATCTACCGACACTTTGAGTCCAAAGAAGACCTGTTTGCAGAGATCTTCAGGATTGCGACACAACGGGAAGTCGACAAAGTCGCTGAGGCACTGGCCGCCGAAGATAACGCCGTTTCCCGTCTGGAAGTGGCCCTTCGCCAGTTTGCGGAGAGAGCCCTGAGAGGTCCGGTGATGGCCTGGTCGCTGATCGCAGAGCCGGTAGACCCGAAAGTTGAGGAAGAGCGCCTCAAGTTCCGCCGCGCCTACGCTCAACTTTTCGAGCAGGCCATCCGGGACGGCATCAAGGAGGGCTGCCTCCCGGATCAGGATGCCAGGCAAAGCAGTACCTGCCTTGTAGGTGCCATTGCCGAAAGCCTTGTGGGGCCTCTGTCCCCGGCACAGGCTGATACCACGGAGCAGGCAGAGACCAACGACCACGATCCGCTGGTCAACTCCATTATTTGCTTTTGCATGCAGGGGTTGACTGGCACCAGGAGATAAACATGAAGGCCCGCCAGCCCCTGCAGCAGGAAACCGCAACCCCCTCCAGTGACGACCGCTACCTGGCGGTTACCCACGAGGTCTTCAATCAGCCACCTGCTCTGGAGGATTACAACCTCTTCGAACAGGACAAGGCCCTGCAGGAGGCGGTCGCCCGGGAGGGCGCCGCAGCAGCGACCAGCGACCTTAAGCAGTTTGGTGCTTTCGCCGGCGCGGCGGACACCATCGCGCTCGGCTTCCATGCCAACGAGAACAAACCGGCGTTCAATACCCATGATCGCTTTGGCCATCGCACGGATCAGGTGGACTTCCACCCCGCCTACCACCAGCTGATGTCCACAGCGATGGAAAACGGCCTCCACAGCAGCCCGTGGACCAATCCCGGCGCAGGCGCCCATGTCGCGAGAACGGCCAAGTACTACATGCACTCCCAAATTGAGGCCGCCCACTGCTGCCCCATTACCATGACCTTTGCCGCCGTTCCATCAATCCGCAAACAACCGGAACTGGCCGCGGTCTGGGAAAACAAAATCCTCGCCAATAGCTACGACCCCCGAAACCTGCCGGACAGCGAAAAACAATCCGTCACCATCGGCATGGCAATGACGGAAAAACAGGGTGGCAGCGACGTCCGGGCCAACACGACTCGTGCTTACGCCATCGGTGCAGAAGGCCCGGGGCAGGCCTATGAACTGGTCGGCCACAAATGGTTTGTATCTGCCCCCATGTGCGACGCCTTCCTGGTGCTTGCCCAGACCAGAAGCGGCCTGTCCTGCTTCCTGATGCCACGCTGGCGGCCGGACGGCAGCAAGAACCCCTGGCAGATCCAGCGCCTGAAGAACAAGATGGGCAACGTCGCCAACGCCTCCAGCGAAGCCGAACTGCGCGGCGCCCTGGCGTGGATGGTGGGCGAGGAAGGCAGAGGTGTACCGACGATCATTGAAATGGTCGCCATGACCCGCTTCGACTGCATGATCGGCAGCTCCGCCGGCATGCGCCAGGCACTGGCCCAGTCGTCCCACCATTGCCGCCACCGCAGCGCCTTCGGTGGGCGACTCAGCGAACAGCCGCTGATGCAGAACGTCCTCGCCGATCTTGCACTGGAAAGCGAAGCCGCCCTGGCCTACACCATGCGAATCGCAAAATCCCTGGACAGCCAACATCTGGAGCACGAGCGCCTGCTGGCACGACTGGCCACTCCGGTTGGCAAGTACTGGATCTGCAAACGCACCCCCAACCACGCCTACGAAGCCATGGAATGCATCGGCGGCAGCGGCGTGATGGAAGACTGCATCATGCCCCGACTGCTGCGGGAATCCCCGGTCAACGCCATCTGGGAAGGCAGCGGCAACGTCCAGTGCCTGGACACCCTGCGCGCACTGCAGAAAGAACCAGACACCCTCGACGCCTTCTTCAGCGAAGCCGCCGAAGCCCGCGGCGCCGACGCCCGCTTCGACCGCTTCCTGGCCCAGTTGCAGAACGACTTCGCCGACATCAGCGACTTCGAATACCGCGCCCGCAACCTGGTGGATCGCCTGGCCCTGTTGATGCAGTCGTCACTGCTGCTGAGAAACTCCGACCCTGCGGTCGCCGACGCCTTCTGCGCCTCCCGCCTGGAACACAACGGCGGCCTGAACTACGGCAACCTGCCCTCCGGCACCGACCCGGCGGCTATTATCAAACGGGCGACGCCTGTAGTAGGCTAATTTGGACGTTCATCAGTTTGTCGTGATGGTAGACTTAAGGGACTCCACCTGAATAGTTGGCGAACCGGTGGGGAAGGACTCTCCAAAACTGTGCGAAGCCATGGATGGCGGAGCTCAAGCGCCCCAAGGATGGGCCGAAGGAGCGTGTTTTGGAGAGTCCTTTCTCACCGGTTCCAGCACCAAAGCCGGAAGCAACCATGTCCGAAGCCCTGAAAAAGCTCCTGAACCAAAACAACCCCCAGCAACCAGTGATCACGCCCCACGTGGGCATCCTGACCCTGCACTTCCAGCTCTACGGCTGCGAAGACCTCAAAGCCAAACGCAAAGTCTTCACCGCCCTGAAAGCCGTCTGGGGCAAAGAACCCGACCTGGCCGTCGCCGAAACCGCCGACCAGGACGCCCTCGACTGCGCCACCTGGACCATCGCCGCCCTCGGAGGCTCATCGCAACAGATCGCCCAGCGCCTCGACCAGATCGAAAAAGCCATACAGGAACGCATCGACGCTGCCATACTGGACGTACACCGAGAGATACTTTGACCCTCCCGCCATGCAGGGCCCATGCTGTAGCGTATGGTTTCACGACACCGTATACTACGCCCCCTCAGGGAGAACGGAACGCCCGGGACAGGCTTTGCGAATGACCACTGATAGTGTGTGGCACCTATGACCGGAAAGAAAAAATCCGCCCAGGCCTCGGTAGAGGCCATGTATCGTGTATTCACCGTGCCCGAGGCACCTGAATCCACCTTGAGCAGGATTGACCAGAACATATCCCGCAACCTTGCCGGATTCCTCCAGGAACACATCGTTGCGGTCGAGCGGGATCTTTCCGAAGTCGAGAAAGACTTCTCGGACTACGCCATTCCGGAAAAGCCCATCTTCGTCTCCGAACAGGCCCAGTTCCTGCTCGACAAGCTGGTGGCCAACTCGGTACACACGGCGTCTCCCAGCTTTATCGGCCACATGACCTCGGCACTGCCCTATTTCATGCTGCCGCTGTCCAAGATCATGATTGCCCTCAACCAGAACCTGGTTAAAACCGAAACCTCCAAGGCCTTCACGCCCATGGAACGCCAGGTACTGGGCATGATCCACCGGCTGGTGTATGAGCAGGACGGTGCCTTCTACCGCAAGTGGATGCACGATCCCCGCTACGCCCTCGGTGCCATGTGCTCCGGCGGCACCGTGGCCAACCTGACCGCACTCTGGGTGGCACGCAACAACGCGTTCCCCGCCGAAGGCAGCTTCCGCGGTATCCATCAGGAAGGCCTGTTCCGGGCACTACGCTATTACGGCTGCGAGGGTGCCGCCATTCTGGTCTCCCGCCGCGGCCACTACTCACTGCGCAAAGCCGCCGATGTACTGGGTCTGGGCCGGGACTTCCTGGTGCCTGTCGACACCGATGACGACAACCGCATCAACACCGATGCACTGCGGGAGAAATGCCTGGAGTTGCACCGCCAGAAAATCCGGGTCATGGCCATCTGCGGCATTGCCGGCACCACCGAGACCGGCAACGTCGACCCGCTGGACGCCATGGCAGACATCGCCCGGGAGTTCAACGCCCATTTTCATGTGGACGCGGCCTGGGGTGGGCCGACACTGTTTTCCCGCACCCACAGGCACCTGCTCAGGGGCATCGAAAAGGCCGACTCGGTGACCTTCGACGCCCACAAGCAACTCTATGTTCCCATGGGGGCTGGGCTGGTGGTGTTCCGCGACCCGGGCCTGGCAAGCGCTGTCGAGCATCACGCCCAGTACATTATCCGTAAAGGCTCGCGGGATCTGGGTAGTACCACCCTGGAAGGTTCGCGGCCGGGCATGTCAATGCTGATCCAGTCGGGGTTGAGAATCCTGGCGCGGGAAGGCTATGAGATCCTCATCGACCAGGGCATCGACAAGGCACAAACCTTTGCGGAAATGATCAACGCAGAAACGGATTTCGAGCTCATCACCAAACCAGAGCTCAATATCCTGACTTATCGCTATTGCCCGGAGAAAGTGCAGCAGGCACTGGCAATCGCGGACTCGCTACAGGCCGAACGACTCAACACCTGCCTGAACCGCATCACCAAGTTCATTCAGAAAACCCAACGTGAACGGGGTAAAGCCTTCGTTTCCCGTACCCGGCTCGAACCGTCGCGTTATTATCACTTCCCCTGCATCGTGTTCCGGGTGGTATTGGCCAACCCGTTGACCACGAAAGAAATCCTCGCGGACATACTGAAGGAACAGCGGGATTTGTCATCGGACGAGGGCATCCAGGACGAAATCACCATCCTGGACCAGATGGCCGATGCCGTGTTGAAGCAGCATCAGCCCGGCGTTCGGCAGGCCTGACAAAGATCAGTAAAGCGCCTCTTCGTCATCCAGGACTTCGTCCAGGATATCGAGAAACATGTGATCCGCCCGACTCCAGCTCTCCGGAATACGGATCGTTGTGTTGGCGCTGATCTCACGGGCAATCAACTCATTGGCATTGGGCTGATTGCGATATTTGCGGGCAATTTCCACCGATTTCACCGCAATGGTCGGATCACTGAGGACCTTCTTGATAAACACCCTGAGCTCGTCAATGACCTTCGCCTGACGGCTTTCTTCTGCTGAACTCATGAATCAATCCCCGGACAGAGTGGCAACTTATTGGGAGGCAAACGCCTCCCGTATTGAAGAATAGTATGGGCCAAACAGGCACCTGACAACCAGCGCGACAATCCCTTACAGCATCAGCCCGCGCAGGGTGAAGAACAGAACGGCCGCCATGCAGGCCGACGCGGGCACCGTAATGATCCAGGCAGCAACGATACGAGTCAGGTGCGAACGCTTGACCATCTCCTCGCGGTAGATCTTTTTAAGGCGTTTGCGCTCCTTCTTGGAGAGCGGTACCTGTTTCTTTTTCTTGGCCTGTTGGAGCAGGTTTTCCATCTGCTCAACCGAGGCGTTACGGAAATCTTCCAGGAACGGGCGCAGACGCTCACGCTCCTCTTCCTCATGGCTGTCCATGATGTTGTGGAGCTGGGTGGCGTAGTTTGACTTCAGATACTCCCTCAGGAAACCAACACCAAACACACCACCGATGGCAATGTGGGTGGAACTGACCGGGAGCCCCAACTGGGAGGCGATGATGACGGTAAGCGCCGCCGACAGGGCGATACAGAACGCCCGGGTTTTATCCAGTTCAGTGATCTCAGTCCCCACGGTCTTGATCAGGCGTGGGCCGAACAGCATCAGACCAACGGCCAGACCAAGGGCACCAACCAGCATTACCCACAAAGGAATGGACGCTGCGGTGACCACTGCACCAGCCGACAGTGCATCGTTAATGGCCGCCAGCGGGCCGATGGCATTGGCCACATCGTTCGCCCCATGGGCGAAACTGAGTAATGCCGCGGCAAATATAAGCGGCCAGGTAAACAGGGTATTCACTCCGGCAGAGCTGTTTTCCATGGTTGCGGCACGGCGGCCGACCAGAACCCGCATCAGGAAGAAAATGACTGCGGCGAGCCCCAGACCAACCAGAGAGGCCCCCAGGAAGTCTACTTCAACGACCTTCTTGACCCCCTTCACCATCAAATAGGTGCCAAAGGCCCAGGCCATGATCGCCACCAGCCAGGGCACGAAGATTCTTGCCGCCGGCACCACGTTCTTGCGATACAGCACGGTCTTCTTGATGGCATACAGGAACAGCGCCGCCAGCACGCCACCCATTACGGGGGAAATCACCCAACTGGCGACAATTTTGGCCATGACGGCCCAGTCGGCAATGCCCCAGCCGCCGGCGGCAATTCCGGCCCCAAGAACGCCCCCGACAATGGAGTGGGTAGTGGACACCGGAGCACCCATCCAGGTGGCCAGGTTCAGCCACAGGGCGCCGGCAAGAAGTGCGGCTGTCATCAGCCACACGAAGGCGCTGACATCATCGAGCCTTTCAGCGGCAATAATGCCCCCTTTAATGGTCGAAACCACGTCACCACCGGCGATGATGGCACCGCCGGCCTCAAACACGGCGGCGATCAGAACCGCGCCACCCAGCGACAGCGCCCCGGACCCCACCGCCGGGCCGACGTTGTTGGCGACGTCATTCGCGCCGATATTGATGGCCATGTAGCCACCGATGACCGCAGCTGCCATCAGCAGCATGTTGTTGGGCATGCCGTCGCTGATCTGTCCCACGGCTATAAATATGCAGAGCAGGAACAGGAAGCTGAAGCCAACGCGATAACGCTCGGTCGATGGGCTGGTCAGGAGAGTATCGAGGAATCCGTTTTTGCCGGCCATAATACGTCAGGTCTCGCAACAGGGAGGATACGGGAAGCTACAGTTTCACAGTACTTACGGCGGCAACTATAAATTTTTTGCCATGAAATTGAAACATAACGGTCATAATGGTGATTGCTTGACCAAAGTCGCTGTACAGATTTCCCGCTTCGACTAATCTGATTCACTATCCCGGCTCACGCAGTCTGGACAAAGCACCAACAACAAATCGACAACAACAAAAAGTGTCATGACCAGACTCCCCGATACCAGCCAACAAGTAGCCGACGAAGGCGAGGAGGAACGCGTCTCCCGCCTGCTGACCGGTCTGTCAGCCATGGCCATCCTCTTCCTGCTGGGCATTGGCGCCAAGGCGTGGTTTGCAACCCACACTCACCACGCCTTCTCGCTCTGGTTCTTTGCGGGACTGGTGGCAATGAACATGCTGTCCTTTGCCCGTTCCCGCAACCGCCGCCATCAGAAGGCTGGCATGATCTCCATTGTCGGCCTGCTGTTCGGATACCTGATCATCACCGGTGGCGAGAGCAACACCGGCCCACTCTGGTTCTACGTGTTCCCGCCGCTGCTGTTTTACCTGACCGATCTGAAAACCGGCACAGCGGTATTGTTATTCTGCTGCCTGCTGGCGGTTGTGGTTTTCCAGTTCCCTGAACTACCGTTGGTGACCGCCGAATACAGCACAGACTTCAAGATCCGTTTTTTCGCCACGCTGACGTTCGAATCCATCTTCTGTTTCGTGCTGGAAGCCAGTCGCCTGAAGGCACGCAATGAGTTGATGGATATGGCCCGCACCCACCAACATGCGGCCCGTACTGACGAACTGACGGGCCTGTCCAACCGCAGGGACATGCAGCATCGGCTGAACGAGGAGTATTCAAGGTACCGGCGTTCCGGCCACCATTTCTCCATCGTTCTCATCGACCTGGATCTCTTCAAGCGTATCAACGACGACTACGGACACGACGCCGGTGACCACGTACTGCGGGCCTTCTCGGAATTGATGCAAACCGTTATCCGCCAAACGGATGTGGCCGCACGCTGGGGGGGAGAGGAGTTCCTGATCCTGTTGCCGGACACGTCACTGCTACAGGCTCTCACTCTCGCAGAACGACTACGTTCCGAGGTGGCCAGTGCCGAGTTCTCCTTTGCCGGCCAACGCATGCCCGTCACCATCAGCGCCGGCATCTGCTCCATCGCCAAAACCGGCTCAGTGGATGAATTACTGAAACAGGCTGACGTCCACCTATACAGCGCCAAGGAAGACGGGCGCAATCGCGTTGCTCCCAGAGTACGAACATCCCCCAGGGAAACCAGCCCTTCCGGAGCCGGATCTTGAGCGTTACCGCATCACCGGCTATGATCGGGCCCCAACGCAGACAGCCGTCAAGGGACGGTTGTCGTTACGAATCAACAGGACCATTCATGGCTTCAATCCGGATTCTGGTCGGCAGCGTTTATGGTGGCGCCCTGCTGACGGCACGTACCTTGAAGAAAACCCTGGAACCGGAAGGGCATCGGATCACGATCCTTGAGGAACCCGACCTGGAGGACATCACCGGGAACGACGAACCGCTTTTGGTGTGTACATCAACCACCGGCCAGGGAGAGCTACCCCCCAACCTGCTACCGTTTTATTTGCGGCTGCGCGAGCAACTGCCCCAACAACCGGCGCGTCCGTTTGGCGTAATTGTGCTTGGCGACAGCTCCTACGGTGACACCTTTTGTGGTGCCGGTGAGCTGATGGAAGAGGCTTTATACGAAACTTCAGCCCGGAAAGTGGGTGATACCTTGAGGATTGATGCCCTGGAAACCACCGAGCCGGAGATGGAAGCCGTTCCCTGGGTACGGGAGTGGCTTGAACAGCTGTAACACCTGACACAAGTGACGTTCGAAAACCGGCATTATCAGCCTTGAGCCCCCCGGCAGATAACGCCATACTGAGCCAGACAATCACAACAAGATCGGTACTACGTGCGCCATATTGCTCAGTTTTTCGCCCTGGCGGGCGCATTGATCATGATGGCTTTCGGAACCCAGGCAAACGCGGCTTCGCCCGGCTTTGCAGAACCGGATATGGACTATATTCGGGTGGCACCTTCGGAACAGATGGATCTCAGGGAAGCCCTTGCTTCCGACCGATGGCAGTCACTGGAAGGCGAAAGCCCCAACTTCGGCTACATTCGCGACACCGTGTGGCTCCGCGTTCCTGTATCCGCCATACCCAGTGACCGTAAGCTACTGGAGATACGCTACCCCCAGCTCGACGATATCACCTTCTACCTGATAGAGAATGGCGTCGTCAGGCAACGCGTCTCAACGGGCGACCACCTCCCCTTTGCGCAGCGCCAGATTCAACACCGCAACTTTCTGTTTTCCTTCGAAACCGATCCGCTAAGCGATTACCAGGTGTTTTTGCGTGTTCGGACTCAGGGCGCCATGCAGATCCCCATCAGACTGTGGGACCCTCGAACCTACTTCGAAGCCACGTCCATCGAAGACCAGATGCACGCGATCTATTACGGCATCCTGATCATGGTGATCTTTTTCAACCTGTTTATCTTCCTGGCACTGAGAGAGCGCATGTACCTGCTGTACGTGCTCTCCACCCTCAGCTATCTGATGTTTATTGGCAGCCTGAATGGCAGCACCTACCAATTGCTCTGGCCAGAGTCGCCCTGGCTGCACAACCAGACCATGGTTCTCACCGTGCCGGTGGCATTGATATTCACCCTGTTGTTCTCACGTGCCTTCCTCAACCTGCGCGTCACCAGCCCGCGCATGGACAAGCTGGTGTGGTATATGGTGTTGGTGAACGTCGTGGTGGCGGTGGCAACGTTCGTTACCGACTACAGCGTTGCCAGCCGGCTCACGGTTGCCCTGGCAATCCCCAGCTGCCTGCTGTTGACCGTTATGGGGCCGATACAATGGATTCGGGGCAACCCCCAGGCCGGCTACTACACCATAGCCTGGGGCCTGCTCACCCTGGGCAGCGCCATCACCGCAGCCAATAAATACGGCTTCGTGCCCAACAGCTTCGTGACGGCCTACGGCATCGAAATCGGCTCCGCGCTCGAAGCCGTCCTGTTGACCATCGCCCTAGCCGCCCGGCTCTACCAGGAACGAGAAGACAAGGTTCGCGCCCGCGAAGCAGAGATCACCGCCATGGCGGCACGGCGCTCGGCAGAGCTGCGACTGATCGAACAGGCCCTCCACAACCCGCTAACGGGATTGCCCAATCGCGCCTGCCTGGAAATGACCATCAACGAACTGATCAACCGAGAGCCGGAAAAGCGCCTCTCCATTGCGGTGATCCACCTAAGCAACCTTCCAGCTATTACCAAAACCCTGGGGCATCGCAACACCGACCGGCTGCTCGAGCTTGCCGCCCGGCGTTTCAACAGCATCGTCAGCGAACTGCCCGGCATCTGTGCGGTCGAGACCAATGATCGGAAGAGTTTCTACCTGGCCTCACTGGAGTCGGCCACCTTCGGGTTTATCGTGGAAGCAGATGTTATTTCGGAAACACCCCGTGCCATTGTTCGTGCCCTTGAGGAAATCCGTGCACCGCTGGACTATCTGGGCATGCAATTGCCGCTGGCCCCCCACACTGGCTCGGCGATCTACCCGGATCACGCCACCGACACCAATACCCTGATCCGGCGCGCCTTTATTGCGCAGGGCTCGGACGACGCCCGAGACCGTGGGCTGGCCTATTATCAGCCGTCGCGGGACTCCTACAGCGCGGACCGCCTTACCCTGGTGTCCGAGCTGCAACGTGCCCTTCAACACGGTGAACTTGCCCTATACCTGCAGCCAAAGCTGTCACTGAAAACCAGGGAGGTGGTCGGCCTTGAAGCGCTGATTCGCTGGCCCGGCCGGAAAAAGCCAATACCCGCCGACGAGCTGATTGCCCTGGCCGAGCAGTCCGGGCTGATCAAGCCATTGACACGCTGGGTACTGGAAGAGTCACTGGCGCTGAGAGGGCAATTGCTGGAGAACGGCTACCCGCTCAATATCTCGGTGAACATCTCCCCCAACAACCTGCGGGAACCGGACTTCCCGTTATACGTCCAGCGCCTGATGAGCAGCCATCACACGCATCGCGGAGCGATCATCCTGGAAGTTACTGAGACCTCAATGATGCAGGACCCGGTCAACTCACTGCGCGCCCTCAATTCCCTGCACACCACAGGTATCCCGCTGTCCATTGACGACTTCGGTTCCGGCTACTCTTCGCTGTCGTATATCAAGCGATTGCCCGCCAGCGAGATCAAGATCGACCGCTCACTGGTCACCGACCTGGCATCCCAGGCTGGAGACCGTGTCATCGTCCAGACCACGATCGAAATGTGCCACAGCCTGGGTTATGCCGTTGTGGCCGAGGGCGTGGAGAGCGCAGAGGCAATGGAACTGCTGGACAAGATGGGCTGTGACATGATCCAGGGCTACATCCTGACGCCGCCACTGCCGTTCGACGACATCATCGTTTGGCTGGCCGACTACAAACATCATGGGAGAAGCCACAAGCTTGGCTAACTATCTCCGCAAACCTATCCCCGTTGACGGATGAGGGCTTCCTGGGTGGTCGATGCTACCAGCCGGCCCTGGCGATCAAAAAAGTTGCCGCGATTGAAGCCGCGTCCGCCAGAGGCGCTGGGGCTGTCCTTGTCGTAGAGCAACCACTCGTCCATACGGAACTCACGATGAAACCAGATGGAATGATCCAGACTCGCAACCTGCATCTCCTTGTTCATAAATGACACGCCATGGGGGTTCAGCGACGTCCCCAGGAAAGAAAAGTCTGACGCGTAGGTCAGCAGGCAACGGTGCAACACCGGATCGTCTGGCAGGTGCCCCTGGGTACGGAACCAACTTTGCTTGTAGGGCGGCCGCGGTTCCGGCTTCAATGGATTGACCGGGTCTACGGGACGGATTTCGATGGGACGATCCCGGGTCAGGGTGTCGCGGAGATGTTCGGGAACATGGGGGGCCAGCAGTTCGCCGTACTCCTGCTCGGATTTAAGGCCTTCCGGATCCGGTGCCGAGGGCATGTCGAGCTGATGTTCGAAGCCTTCTTCGGCCACCTGGAATGACATGGAGCCGGTCAGGATCTCCTTGCCACCCTGACGTGCAATCACCCGTCGGACGGAGAAACTGCCACCGTCCCGAACCCGCTGGACCTCGTAGTCGATGGGCATGCTGTGATTGCCGGGGCGCAGGAAGTAGGCGTGCAGCGAGTGTGGCAGGCGACCTTCCACCGTACGGCTGGCGGCCATCAGCGCCTGCCCCAGAACCTGGCCGCCAAACACGTTGGGAAAGCCGAGATCTTCACTGTCCCCCTGGAAATGGTCGTCACCGATGGGGGAGAGATCCAGCAGATCCACCAGTTTTCTGGTTACTTCAAGCATGCCAGCTCCTGTCAATATCGTTAGCTCACGAATGAGTTTCTACCGCAAGCTGGGGATTTTCGCAATCCTGATACCACCCTCAGTTATGAATCGGCGGCACCTCCTTCGACAGGGCCTGCTTCTCCATCGCATAACCACCGGTTACCGCAAAGCCCAGAACCTCGCCAGACTCACTCTTGAACAGGGCACGGACATCCTGGCCGTCCGCATCCACTTCCCAGTTGCCCGACGCATTCGCCGGTGGCGGACACACCGCTGTTGGACAACAGGGGGTCTTGACCATGACCGGCATGGTGCCGTACTTCACTTCAGTGCGCTCACTCACCAGTGTTTTTGCCAACGCACGGGCGCACGCCATCAGCGGCAGCACATACAGCAACACATGACCGTCGACTTCAGCGCAGTCACCCAGTGCATAAACATCTGGCATTGAAGTCTCCAGGGCGCGGTTGACCACGATGCCACGCTGGGTCTCCAGGCCCGCTGCTGCAGCCAGCTCCGTGCGTGGTCGCAGCCCGACCGCGGAAATAACCAGGTCGGAGTCCAGTTCCTCGCCATTGGCCAGGGTCAGGCGGACACCTTCCCCGCTATTGGCAATGTGCTCCACAACCGTTTCCAGATGAAAACGGACGCCCAACCCTTCCAGTCCATCGCGCACCGCTGCCGCAGCAGCCGGTGGTAGAAGTCCCGGCATCAGGGCATCAGAAGGAGCAATCACATCCACGTCGACATCGCCGTTGCGAAGGTCGTTGGCAAACTCACAACCGATCAGGCCCGCGCCCATGATGGCCACCCGCTTCTTGCCCTTCAAAGCCTTGCGAAAGGCACGGTAGTCCATCAGGTCGTTGATGGAAAAGACACGCTCATGGCCGTCACCGGCAATAGACAGGCGAATCACATCGGCACCCCAGGCCAACACCAGTTTGCTGTATCCTAGCCGTTCGTCCCCCAGCACAAGTTCGTGGGCATCCGGATCAATGCCGGTCACGGTGGTGTAAGTACGCAGCTGAAGGTTCAGTTGCTCCACCATTGCCTCCGCCGACGCCTGCGCCAGTTCATCAGCCTCTTTGCCCTTGGTAAAGCCAGTGGAAAGCATGGGCTTGGAGTAACTATAGCCATCGTCCGCCGTTACCATGACGATTGGTGTGTCCTTGTCCTGCTTACGGATTTCCTTAGCCAGCGAATAGCCTGACAATCCGGTACCCACAATCACGATAGGGGCGTCTGCGTTCATTACTGCTCTCCAAACCTGTTCAGCGGTACCGGCGTATCAGCCGATTTCAATCATCTCGAAGTCTTCCTTACCCACGCCGCAGTCCGGGCATTCCCAATCTTCCGGTACGTCTTCCCAGGCGGTTCCGGGCTCAATACCGTCTTCCGGCCAGCCTTCCGCCTCATCGTAAATAAATCCACAGACAACGCACTGCCACTTCTTCATGTCATTCCTCCGAAACTCGTTGGGGCGCGATAATAATTGTCAGACAATTGTGCGCGCAAGTCTTTCATGCACCGAGTTGGCACCATTCACACTGGGAAACCATCATACCCACCGCTGCGGCATTGACCAATGCCGTCGCCGACGGCTATTCAACGGGTTTTCTGCCAATCCCCAGAATTTCCATCAGGCGAACCGGGAAACGCCCCTCCCTTCAGCGTGCCACCTCCGGTATAATCGGCCGTTTTACGATAGGACCCCAGTGCTATGACCGACACCGTCGCCGAACTGAATCAGGTAATGGCCGAAGCCGACTGCCTGGTGAGCGAACAGCAGGTACAGGCTGCCATCCAGTCTCTTGCAGAAGAGATCACCGGGCGCCTCAAGGACACCAACCCGCTGTTGTTCTGTGTGATGAATGGCGGCCTTATCCTCACCGGCCACCTACTGCCAAGGCTGACGTTTCCCGTGCAGGCGGAATACCTTCACGCCACTCGCTACCGCCAGGAAACCACCGGTGGCATCCTGGAGTGGAAACTGCAGCCGGAAGCCAATATGAATGGCCGCACGGTACTGATCGTTGACGACATCCTTGACGAGGGTACGACACTCTGCGCCATTGCAGATTACTGCCTCGCCCATGGCGCCAGCGAGGTTCTGACGGCCGTATTGGTCGACAAACAACACGATCGCAAGGCAAAGCCAAACCTGAAGGCAGACTTTACCGGCCTGGAAGTTGAGGACCGTTTCCTGTTTGGCTACGGCATGGATTACAAAGGTTACTGGCGCAACGCCCCGGGAATTTATGCCGTCAAGGGACTTTGACCGGTACGCACCCAGCATGTTTGAGGGTGAAAACGCCATCTCCACCCCCGCTACGGACTGGTACCGCTCTTTTTCAGCAGCCGCGCTGAAGAACCCGGCCATCCACGGGCCGCTCAGCCACTGGCTGACGCTGGAGGGCTCACTGACCCGGGCGCTTCAACTCCGATGTCGCGAGCACTTTCACGTGGATATCCTCCAGGAAGGTTTTGCCCGCCCCACTGTGGAGGAGGCCCATACCCTGGGTATTCCGGTGCGCCAGAATGCGTGGATCCGCGAGGTCTGCCTGAACGGCGACAACACCCCCTGGGTGCTCGCCCGTACGATCATTCCATTGGCAACCCTATCTGGGCGTGGACGCCGCCTGCGCAACCTGGGACGCCGCCCTCTCGGCGCCTATCTGTTCAGCAACCCACAGTGGCAACGGGGGCCGTTCGAGACCGGTCTTTGCCATCGGGCTAACCGCCATCAACCCATGGCGGCCCGCCGCTCCCGTTTTTTCAGCGGTCATCATAGCCTCTTGGTCGGCGAGTATTTCCTGCCCACGCTCTGCCCCTGACGCAGCGGCTCTTTTAACCGAACCTCACCGCTGGCTATAATCCCCGCTCAGCCTCAGCAACATCATCCCGGACGGACCAGACCTATGCTGCCCAATGCTGTGCCAGATCACATCCAGGCCCGCCTTGCAGACTACGCCCGACTGCTGCGAGTCGATCGCCCCATCGGCAGCCTGCTCCTGCTATGGCCAACCTACTGGGCACTTTGGCTGGCTGCAGACGGCTTCCCCAGCGTTGGCAACTTTATCGTCTTTACCCTCGGCGTATTCATGATGCGAGCTGCCGGTTGCGCCATCAACGATTTTGCCGACCGCAAGGTGGATCGACACGTCAAACGCACCAAAGACCGCCCACTGACCTCCGGTCGCATCGAAGCCTGGGAAGCTGTCGCCCTGTTCGCAGGCCTCTGCGTGACAGCCTTCCTGATGGTGGTGCTGTTCACCAACACGCTGACTCTCTATCTGTCGTTCGGGGGTGCAGTACTGGCGTTCATCTACCCGTTCATGAAGCGTTACACCCATCTGCCGCAACTGTTTCTTGGGGCTGCCTTTTCCTGGGCCATTCCCATGGCCTGGGCCGCCGAGGCCGGTGAGGTCACAAAACTGGCCTGGCTGCTGTTTACCGCCAACGTGCTCTGGACCGTTGCCTACGACACCCTGTACGCCATGGTGGATCGTGATGACGACATCCGGATTGGCATCAAATCCACGGCCATTCTGTTCGGAGACGCCGACCGGGCGGTTATCGCAATCCTGCAGGCCCTGGTGGTGCTGATTCTCATCCTCGTGGGACAGCAGGCCGAGCTCGGCGTTTTCTATTACCTCGGGCTCGTCGCCATGGCGTGCCTGTTTGTCTTCCAGCAGCACCTGGCCCGCTTCCGCGAACGCGACGGATGCTTCAAGGCCTTTCTCAACAATAACTGGGCGGGCTTTGCAGTTTTCACCGGTCTGTTGATTGACCGGATCATCAGTTAGTCGAACAAATCCAGTCACAGCCTGCTACTGTCATATACTTGTAACACTACCCGGTTGTAATGAGGCAGCAACAATACTCGGTATGACACAGGTTAATGCTCATGACTGGAAAAACTGTCCTGATCGTCGATGACGAGGCACCCATCCGCGAAATGATCGCTGTGGCCCTCGAAATGGCCGACTACGACTACCTTGAGGCAGCGGATGCCCGCGAAGCGCATGCCCTGATCGTTGACAAACAGCCCGACTTGATACTCCTGGACTGGATGCTGCCAGGCACCAGCGGCGTGGAACTGGCCAGGCGCCTGAAAAAAGAAGAGGCAACGGCGGAAATCCCCATCATCATGCTGACGGCCAAGGTCGAGGAAGACAATAAGATCCAGGGCCTGGAAGTGGGTGCGGATGACTACATCACCAAGCCCTTCTCGCCGAGGGAGCTGGTGGCCAGGCTGAAAGCCGTATTGCGCCGCACCACGCCGCCCGGCGTGGAAACTCCGATCGAAGTGGATGGCCTGACCCTGGACCCGGTCGGCCACCGGGTCACCACGGAAACCGGCGCCCTGAACATCGGCCCCACGGAATATCGGTTACTGCAGTTCTTCATGACACACCAGGAACGGGTTTATACTCGCTCCCAACTGCTTGATCAGGTGTGGGGTGGGAACGTCTATGTTGAAGAGCGAACCGTCGACGTTCACATACGCCGTTTGCGCAAAGCCCTTGGCGACCAATATGATCACCTGATCCAGACAGTGCGTGGCACCGGCTACCGGTTCTCAACCAGAGCAGCATAACCACAACCGGCGCCCTTTACCCCGAAAAGGGCCCGGAACTGATTCAGGGGCAGCTGTAATGCAACACAACTGGTCAAAGTACCTGCGATGGATTATCACGCTCCTGATAGCCTGCACGGCCGTCGGGCTTTTCTTTGGCGAGCCCCTCTACGGGCTGACGGCAGGGCTGCTGGCTTACCTGTGGTGGACTCTGGCCCAGGCCAAACGTCTGTACCATTGGCTCGGCAATCCCAGCGGCAGTGACGAAGCCCCTCAGAGTGTTGGTCTCTGGGGCGACATCTTCGACGGCCTACACAGGCTTCACCAGAACCACCTACGCACCCAGGACAAACTTCGCGCCCAGATCAACCGGGTCCAGGAGTCCACCAATGCCATGCGCGATGGTGTGATCATGACCGACTCGCGGGGCGCCATGGAGTGGTGGAACGGCTCAGCGGAGCATCTTCTGGGCTTTCGTCGCAGTTCGGACCGCGGGCAGTTTATTCACAACCTGATCCGCAACCCCGCGTTCAAGGCCTACTTCGACTCCCGCGACTACCGGGAACCATTGGAACTGAACTCACCCGCAAAACCGCACATTCACCTGCAAATCCAGATCAGCCTGTTTGGCGACGACGACCGCCTGATTGTGGCCAAGGACGTAACCCGCCTGTACCAGCTTGAACAGATGCGACGGGATTTCGTTGGCAACGTCTCCCATGAGATGAGAACACCCCTGACGGTGATCAGCGGCTACCTGGAAACCCTGGTGGACAACGCCGACGACCTGCCGCCCAAATGGCGGCGCGCCATCAACACCATGGCGCAGCAGTCCTCGCGCATGGAAGCGTTGATTACCGACCTGATATTGCTGTCCAGAATTGAAACCGGCGAGCAAACCATCAACGATGCGGTCACGGATTTACAGGCGATGATCCAGCAGATCTGCCACGACGCCAAGGCCCTCAGCGGCGAACAGGGCCACGAATTCAACGTCAGCATTGGCGATCGCCATCTGCTGAGGGGCGACGAAAGCCAACTGCGCAGCGCCTTCTCCAACCTGATTTTCAACGCCGTGAAGTACACACCTGCCGGTGGACTCATCACCATCATCTGGAAAACAGACCGCGACGGCGGGCATCTGTCAGTGAAAGATACCGGTATCGGTATAGACCCGGTTCATATCCCACGGCTTACCGAGCGGTTCTATCGCGCCGACCCCAGCCGACACAAGGAGACCGGTGGCACCGGCCTGGGGCTGGCGATCGTCAAGCATGTATTGCTCAACCATGACGGTAACCTGGAAATTCGAAGCCGGATTGGCGACGGCAGCGAATTCATCTGCCACTTCCCCCGGGAACGATTGGCGGAAAGGCTTCCTGAGACCGCGTCCTGATTGGGATAGCTTTCGTGGCTAACCGCCGCTGCGGAAACGGGCGATAAAACGGGACAGGTCTTCCAGCTTTTTCGGGTCTTCGTCCACAAATCGGATGGTCACGCCCACAAAATCCGTGTCCTGGCGTTTGTCCACCGCCTGCAACTGGTGGACGTAACCATTAAGCCGCGCTACCTGCCCTTCGGCCACTTCGATATCCACCACAGCCTGATCAAGGATGCCCGGAAACTGCTGGTCCCGCTTGGCGATCACCCGCACTTCCGTGAGGGTGATGTCCTTGACGACTGAGCGCAGAGTGCTGTCTGAAAAACGCACCGACGCCACGCTCATTGGCGGCCTGGCTGTCGACCCGGAGGCAGAGGACGTGGACGACTTGCTGGCACGGACTGGTGCCGGAGAAGCAGCTTCCCGCTTCTGGGTCAGCAGGCTGGCGGATTCGCGAAACGCTTCCGCCGGCCCGGCCATGGACTTCCCGCCGCGATCCATGGCGTCCTTGAGGCGGCGCCCCATCACCTTGATGATCTTATTGCTCAGGCCCTCAGGGCTGAAGGGTTTCCCCAGATACTCAGAGACTCCCCCCTTGACGGCTTCAACCACATGATCCTTGTCACCACGGCTGGTGATCATGATGAAGGGCGTTTTTTCATACTGTGGCTGTTGGCGCATCCACTGCAACAGCTCCAGACCCGACATCTCCGGCATTTCCCAGTCACAGAGGATGAGATCAAACGTTGTGCGCGACATCAGTGATTGCGCCCGGCGGCCGTTCTGGGCATCCGTGGTGTCAATCACTGGAAAACGCTGACGCACCGTTCGCTTGACCAGATCCCTCACAAAGCTGGCGTCATCCACCACCAGCGCCTTCAGCGTTGCCATTTTCGGACCTTTTGTCTTTCAGAAAGTTGTCGTATCGTTCTGCAAACTATAGAACAAGCCGATGGTGGGGAATAGCAGGACTACAAAAAGACGACACATCCGATGCGGTGTGGAACACCAGGTTAAAGAATTGTCACCGGAATCCGGTAACAACAGTGTTTCAGGGCCACAAAAACAGGCTACCATGAGCCAGAAACATCCACTCCAGACCGAGGTTTAGCGTGCCGAGCATATTCACAGGGACATCAAAGAGCCAACGGACGATTCGACACCTTTCACTCAGCGGATTGTTCGTCCTGAGCAGTGCGTCCGTGTCCGCGGCCGCTGACGCCGACCTGGAAAACCGTTTCCCCCAGTGCATCGAACACCTGGAAAGCCAGGCCATCGAGGCGGGTGTGTCATCACAAACGGCGGGCGAAGTGCTGGCAGGCGCAGAATACCTGGAGCGAGTGATAGAGCTCGACCGCCGCCAGCCCGAATTCACCACCACCTTTGCGGACTACCTTAACCGCAGGGTCAACTCCGACCGGGTAAGCCGCGGGCGGGAGTTGCTGGACCAACACGAAGCACTGCTTGAACGCGTCACCCGGAAAACCGGCGTGCCCGCCCCCTATCTCGTGGCGTTCTGGGGCCTGGAAACCAACTTCGGTTCCTACTTTGGCAAGATGTCGGTGCCCAGCTCCCTCGCCACCCTGGCGTGCGACGAACGGCGCAGCCAATTCTTTACCGAACAGTTGATTGCAGCCCTGAGAATCATTGACGAGGGCGCGATACCCGCCGAGCAGATGGAGGGCTCCTGGGCAGGCGCCATGGGGCATGTGCAGTTCATGCCAACCGTCTTCCTGCGCCATGCGGTGGATGGCGACGGCGATGGCAAGCGCGACCTGTGGAACAGCTTGCCGGACGCGATGATGTCAGCTGGCCACTTTCTACAGGATCTCGGCTGGGATGGCGACTACCGCTGGGGGCGGGAGGTTCTTCTGCCCCAGGGGTTCGATTACAGCATGGCGGACGGCCGCCGACTACCCCTGGAAAAATGGCGCACCCTGGGCGTAACCGACGCCTTCGGCAATAAACTGGCGAACGAGCCCATCGAAGCCGCGCTGGTGGTCCCGGCCGGGCACCGGGGGCCTGCATTCCTGGCCTACAAGAATTTTAATGTGATCATGGGCTGGAACCGCTCTGAATTCTACGCTATCGCGGTTGGACATCTGGCGGACCGCATCGCCGGTGCCGGTAAACTGCAGAACCCGCCACCGGAGGATATGCCAGCGTTGTCACGGAACAACATCCTTACCCTGCAAAAAGCGTTGAACGAGCAGGGATTTGATACCGGGAAACCGGACGGCATCCTTGGCCCCAACACGCGGTCGGCTATTCGCGGCTACCAGTCAGAAAATGGCCTCGTTGCCGACGGCTATCCCGGCGACACGGTTCTCAATGCCTTGGGGGTAGACCTGACGTCTGAAACGTCCGGGAGTGATACCTGACAGCCATCTGCCGACCATCTGGGGCGTGATCCGACAACCGATTCCGCGCATAATACCTGCCGGACTTAAATGACAAGGTGTTATCCCGATGGATTCGATTACCCAGGCGGCACTGGGCGCCTCGCTGGCCGGTGCCGTTGCCGGAAAAACCCTTGGCCGTTCAGCCCTGCTGGTCGGTGCCGTTCTCGGCACCCTTCCCGATCTGGACGTCATCATTGATTACGGCACGGCGGTCGCCAACTTTACCCAGCACCGCGGATTCAGCCACTCGCTGTTTGTCCTGCTGCCGCTGTCCGTATTGCTGGCTTTTGCACTCCATCGGTGGCGCCCCCGTCTCGGCTACGGGCGTTGGTTTGCGCTCACCGCGCTTGTGCTTATGACGCACCCTCTGCTCGATGCCTTTACCACCTACGGAACCCAGTTGTTCTGGCCTATAGGGCCACCTGTGGCCATCAGCAGCATTTTCATCATCGACCCGCTTTATACCCTGCCGTTACTGATCGGCATCACGGCGTTCCTCATCCGCGGGCCACAAACCAGCGCCATCATGGCCGGCCTGCTCCTTTCAACGCTTTATCTGGGGTGGAGCGCAACGGCGCAACAAATCATCCAGGAACGGGTTGGCCCCACGCTGGCCAAGGAAGGCCTGGAAGAGGCCCCACGGCTGGTTCAGCCGATGCCTTTCAATACCGTGCTGTGGCGAGTGACCGTTGTGGGTGAGGAAAAACGGGTGGAAATCGTGACCGGATTCCTGGATGGCGACGGCCCCGTTACGGTGGAACACTTTCCCCGCGAACCCCGCCTGGCAAAGGCCGCCACGTCATTACCAGAAGGCCAGCGACTGGACTGGTTTACGCGTGGTTTCCTGCACTACGACATGGACGGCGACCAGCTCACGGCCACCGATATCCGCCTGGGTATCCCCGGGGCGCATCCCTTCACCTTCATACTCGCCAAGTACCATGGCGACAGTCTTGAGCCAGAGCCCAGTTCACAGCTGGAGCGTCCGGCGATTGGCGGGGAACTCCTCGGCGTGCTCTGGTCGCGAATGACGGGTTCTGCGGAGGTACTGTGCCTTGCCAGCCTAACGCTGCCGCCGCCAGGAGAAGGGTGTACCTGAGCATGCGCCTGGATTATTTCATTGCCAACGCGACCACGCTGTCGCGCCGCGATGCGAAAAAAACCATCAGTTCAGGCCGAATCCGGGTGGACGGGCAGATCTGTCGCAAATCCGCTTCTCCGGTGGCCGCAGACACCCGGGTTTCCCTCGATGACCAGCCGCTGTCACTGCCAGGAGAGCGGTACCTGATGCTGCACAAGCCTGCCGGGGTCATCAGTGCCACCACCGACAGTCAGCAGCCCACGGCGCTGGACCTGCTGCCCGCAGATGTCCGCCACGGGCTCCACATCGCCGGGCGGCTGGACGCCGACACCACCGGGCTCCTGCTGCTGACCACCGATGGCCAATGGTCACACCGCATCACATCGCCCCGGGTGAAATGCCCCAAGACCTACCGGGTGACGCTCGCCGAACCCATTGATGACCTCGCCATCACGCAACTGCAACAGGGTGTATTACTGCACGGTGAGTCGCGGCCAACCAGACCTGCCGATGTCCATTTACTCAATGCCGGGGAAATTGACCTGACGTTGTCGGAAGGGCGTTACCACCAGGTCAAACGAATGCTGGCGGCGGTGGGTAACCATGTGACGGGATTGCACCGATGGCGTGTCGGCCCCCTCGTACTCGACAACTCACTGGCGCCGGGAGAATACCGGGAACTAACCACGGAGGAAGTGAACAGCCTGGGCTGATCAGGTGCGTTCGAAGCGCTGGGCCTTCAGGTTTTTGCGCACGGAACCTGCCTCGAACACCTCGCCGTTCATGGCGATATAAACCCCGTGAGGCAATAGCTGGACCGCCGCCCATGCATAGCCGATATTGAAAACCGCGTCACTCCGGCGCATACGTGCCGGCTGCATGGCGCCAAACAACACAATGGTTTTCCCTTTCACCGACAGCAGCTCTCTGGCGGTTTCCGGCATGGTATCGGTACCGTGGGTGATCAGTATGCGCTCGGCGTTACACTGACTGACGGCGGTTCTGATGACCTCCCGGTCGCCGTCCGTGATTTCCAGACTGTCCTTGCGCAGTAACCCGTGCAGGGTATAGCCGTCATGGATGTTGGACTCCGCCAACAGCTCCGCAATCAGACTATCGCCAATCTCAAACTCGCTGTTGGCATCGAAATACACCTTGTCGATGGTGCCACCGGTGGTGAATATCTCAATCATACGCTGCGTTCCCGATTCGCCAGAGGTCAGTTCACGCTCACGGATGCGCCATCCGAAGCGGCATAAGCTGCGTTCTTTTTCCGCTCATACGCACGCGCGGCCGCAGCAACACTGCCACCGGCGCCGGTGGTAAGCCATCGTTTGATCCGGCCCGCATCCCCCATCGGTGAACGGGTGCCCAGAGAATCAAGCAGCACCGTTACCAACGGCTTGCCATCCAGTTCAAACAGCATAACGAGGCAACGGCCAGCTTCGGACAGATAGCCCGTTTTACTGATCCCCACGCCCCAACTGTCACGATGAACCAGGACATTGGTATTCCCGAACGCCAGTCGATATCTGGGTTGGCGGAACTGGGCGGTGAAATAGCGGGTGGTGGAATACTCCCGTATCTGTGGGTATTGGCTGGCCGCCCTGACCAGGCGAACCAGATCCGCCGCGGTGGAACGATTGTCAACCGACAACCCAGTGGGATCCACGAAGGTTGTTTTCAGCATTCCCAACTCAACGGCCTTGGCATTCATCGCTTCGATAAAGGCGTCATACCCACCGGGATGGTGTCTTGCCAGGGTATGGGCCGCAAAATTCTCTGACGACATCAGTGCAATACGCAGTACGTCAGAGCGTCTGAGCTCGGAGCTCACACGAATACGGGTATAGGCATTCGCCGGAGCGGGAATATGGCGCTCCCGGAAGTCCAGCCATTCGGTCAGGGGCTCGCCGGACTCCATCACCACCAGCGCAGTCATCAATTTGGTGATGGACGCGATGGGCACCCGTCGATCCGCATTCTTGCCGTAAACCAGCCCCTCATCGTCGGCATAGGCCACAGCTGCGTTAACGGATGCCAATTGCAACTCGGACCTCTCGATCGCCATCGCCCGGGAAACGTTGAGCAAACACAGGACTGTCAGCGCCAGGACAATGGCCGTTCGGATCATTGGTCAAACCTTGTTATGTGTCGTTACGGTGTCAGCCTTTCACTATACCAGCCAAATTGGCGGCTGGCTCCGGGTAGGCCAGGGTAAAAGTATTAACGGGATCGGACACAGAATTCATTCAGGCGTTTAAAACATCAAATGCAAAACCGCATAAAATCGCGTAAAATTACATTGAAATCATATTTTTACACAATATTTCACAAGGTAACCATAGTGTAACAAGCCCTCCGGGAAACGAGCAGGACAACCAAGCGAATGGATTCAACCGGACCCGAAACGACGCAGAAAATCGCCAGTACGCCCCTGCCCTTTGATGCGAGCAATGGCTTCTACCGCTGGCTACCCCTGATCGTGTTGATCTTTGCCATTGCCTACGGATGGCTGCTTGCGTCGCTGACTCCCCAGGCACTGGGCAGCGTCCACTGGTTATCGAGCCTGGAAACGGGTTTGCCTCAGGACCTGATGGCGTTGGTACGGCAAGTATTTATCGGCGGGATTCTGGCGTTTGCACTGCTGTTCAACCTGGCAGTTGTGTTTATGCTACAGCGGCCCGGCCTCGCGTGGCTCAGTGTGTTCATGGCCGGTGTCCTGCACTGCCAATTGGTTCTGGAACAGTTTGGCCTTTGGTTTATCTGGCCCGACCAGCCGCAGTACAACGCATTGCTGCACATCAGTCTGCCGCTGTGCCTGATCGCACTGTGTGAATTCACGCCGCACTTCCTGCCGCTGGGCCGTCGTTCCCGGCGAATCATTCACGTCATCAGTCTGCTGGCTTTCCTGCATCTACTGGCGACGCCGGTGAACATTCCGGGTGTTGGCGAAGCGTCTTTCCTCGGCCTGGCCCTCGCTGGTGGCGCGTTTATCCTGCTGGTGGTTCTGAGCCAGATTCGTCAGCACGTCCTTGCACGCTATTATGGGCTTGCCTTCCTCGCCATACTGGTCGGGGCCGTGATCTCTTTTTTACATACAACGGGTTGGGCGCCGAGCACCAGCTTTGCGGAGTCCGCGTTCTTCCTTGGCGCTGCCGCAGGCTCGGTCATCCTGACAACCGGAGCCGCCAGCCTGCTCTCTTCCGCGGGGGCCGCATCAGCGAACGACAGCCGGGGACTCCCTGGGTACGACCCGGCCCTAACCGAGCGGCAAGACCAGCAACAACGGTTAATGCTGGAGGTGGAAAACGGACTCGCCCGCAACAGTATGTGGCTGGAATACCAGCCCAAAGTGCGCATTCGAGACGCCAAAGTTCGTTCGGTGGAAGCCCTGATACGCTGGCATCACCCGGAGTTCGGGTATGTACCACCAGACCAGTGGATTCCCCAGGCCGAACAGGTGGGGGTGATCTATCCTGTGACGCTTTGGGTCATTGAACGGGCCTGCAGCGAATACCCCCACCTGACAGCCCGCTACGGCGACGAGCTGGCCATCGCCGTCAACATTTCCGCCACGGACCTGACTCATGCTGGCTTCGAGGAGAAGGTAACCAACATCATCACCCGTCACAACATTCAGGCGAAAGACCTGATACTGGAGATTACGGAAACCGCGATGATGACCGATCCAGAGGCTTCCCGCCGTATGATTCACACCCTGAACCGAAAAGGGTTCCGAATTGCCATGGACGATTTCGGGACCGGCCATTCATCACTGGGCACACTGGCAAGCTTTGAACTGGATGAGCTCAAGATAGATCGCAGTTTCCTGAAAGACATTCTCGACCACCCTACGCGCCAGCGAATCTTCCGTGCGACCCTCGAGCTGGGTGAAGCACTGGACCTGGATGTGGTGGTTGAAGGTGTTGAAGATGAGGCCGTGGTGCGCTGGTTACAGCAATTCCCGGACCTCTACGGGCAGGGCTTTTTTTGGGGCAAGCCTGAACCGGCCTGCCCCTGACGCACTCAGGGCTTGTCCGTCACTGCGCCTTCCGAGGCGGAGCTTACGGTACGCGCGTACTTGGCCAGCACCCCGCGGGTAAACCTGGGAGCCGGTGCCGTCCATGCCTGTCGGCGGCGTTCCATTTCCTGCTCCGAAACATCCAGCTCAATACGGTTAGCCACCGCATCAATGGTGATGGTGTCACCATTTTCCACCAGCGCAATCGGGCCCCCTTCGGCGGCTTCCGGTGTAATATGACCAACCACGAAACCGTGGCTGCCACCGGAAAAACGCCCATCGGTAATCAACGCCACATCGCTGCCCAGGCCCTTGCCCATGATGGCCGAGGTAGGCGTCAGCATTTCCCGCATGCCCGGGCCGCCTTTGGGCCCCTCAAACCGGATCACCAACACATCCCCGGCCACAACAGTGCCGTCCATGATCCGCTCCTGGGCCTCTTCCTCAGACTGGAACACCCGTGCACGACCAGTGAAATGAGTGCCCTCCTTGCCGGTGATCTTGGCCACCGCACCAGTGGGCGCCAGGTTGCCGTAAAGGATACGCAGATGACTATCCGCCTTGATGGGATCATCAAAGGCATGAATGATGTCCTGGCTTGCCGGGTACGGAGCCACGTCTTTCAGGTTGTCCGCCAGTGTCTGGCCGGTGACCGTCATGCAGTCGCCATGGAGCATGCCACGGTCGAGCAACATCTTCATCAATGGCTGGATACCGCCAATGGCCACCAGTTCTGACATCATGTAGTGACCGCTGGGGCGCAGGTCCGCCAGCACAGGAACCCGCTTGCCGATTTCCACGAAGTCATCCAGCGACAAGTCAACGCCAACGGTACTGGCCATGGCAATAAGGTGCAGCACCGCGTTGGTGGAGCCACCCAGGGCAATCACCACGGTGATGGCATTCTCGAACGCCTCACGGGTCATGATGTCCGATGGCTTCAGGTCTTTCTCCAGCAGGTTGAGCACCGCCGCGCCCGCCGCCCTGCAGTCTGCCGCCTTGGTCTCGGAAATAGCGTTCTGGGCAGAACTGCCCGGCAGGCTCATGCCCATGGCTTCGATCGCCGAGGCCATGGTGTTGGCGGTGTACATCCCGCCGCAGGAGCCTGGGCCCGGAATCGCGGTTTCCTCGATCTGTTTGACCTCAATCAGGTCCAGATCACCTCGGGCATGGGCACCCACCGCCTCGAACACAGAGATGATGTCGGTGTGATTCTCGCCGGGCATGATGGTGCCGCCATAGACAAATACCGACGGCCGGTTCAGCCGCGCCAGACCCATCATGCAGCCGGGCATGTTCTTGTCGCAGCCGCCGATGGCAACCAGGCCATCAAAACCTTCACAACCAGCCACGGTTTCAATGGAGTCGGCAATGACTTCCCGCGACACCAGAGAGTACTTCATACCCTCGGTGCCGTTGGCGATGCCGTCCGATACCGTGATGGTGTTGAACGTCAGGCTCTTGCCCCCGGCCTCGTCGGCACCAGCAGCGGATTCCTCCGCCAGTTGGTTGATGTGCATATTGCAGGGCGTCAGGTTGCTCCAGGTCGAGGCAATACCGATCTGGGGTTTGCGAAAATCTTCATCGGTAAACCCCACGGCCCGCAACATGGCGCGGCTTGCCGACTTGCCCAGGCCGTCGACCACGGGCGCGGAATAACGGCGGCGTTTGTCTTCTGTCATTACTGTGCTCTCCTGAATGTCCGGTTAGCCCGGCCTTGTTTCTGTCATTAACAAAAGACTGTCAGAAACGCCCGGCGACAGCAATACAACGCCCCAGGCAATACCTTACGCCCTTCTGCTCAGAAGCATCAGTGAACCTTTGCCAGTCGCTCACGGTTATCGGAAATAGCGATTTGCCTTGTGCAGGGTCAGGGCTTACTATCACGCACCTTTTTGGTGCAAATGATTCAGGTTAACGAGAGAGCAATGGGACGCAGAAACGAACGACTGCGCTGGCAGTTAGCCAGTGGTCTGCTAAAGGTGTTTCATCTTGAACAGCTGACGAACCGATACAGCCGCCGAACTGTAATGGCGGGGTTTAGCCTGATCAACGGCACACTGAGTATAGCGCTTGTTTCCTTTATCGCACTGGTTACTCAGGAAGCCTTCATATTCCCGTCGCTGGGCGCCACGGCGTTTATACTGTTCCACGTTCCGCTCGCGGAACCGGCCTCTCCGCGCAATACCTTTTGCGGCCACCTCATCGGTGCTTTGATGGGGCTGTTCAGTCTTCATATTTTTGGTCTACAGGACCAGGCCTCCGCATTTTTACACGGAGTCGATCTGCCAAGGGTCGGCGCTTCGGCTTTATCCCTCGGCCTGACCGGCTGCCTGATGGTACTATTCCGTGTCGTGCATCCGCCGGCCGGAGCCACTGCGCTTATCGTATCACTCGGCCTGATGCCTGATCCGGCACAACTGCCCGTCCTGATGGCTGGCGTTTGCCTGCTTCTGGCACACGCTTATTGCATGAACAGGCTGTCGGGCATTCCCTATCCGGTTTGGTCTGCAACGAAATCCACCCCATCGACTGGAGCAGTATCGAGTCCATGAGAATCATCATCCGCTATTTTTTCCGTACCCTTCGGCTGATCCTGACCCCCTTCATGCTGATCAGCGAGAAGTTGAGCACACCCAAGGGCATCACGCGCACGCCTGACGCACAGGCAAAGGTGGACAGTGCCTGCGAAGACCTCGCGCTTTACCAGTTTACGGCTTGCCCGTTCTGCATCAAGGTCCGTAAGGAAATTGCGCGCCTGGGCCTCAATATCGAAACCCGTGACGCACAGCATGACGGCGAACGCCGCTCAGAGCTGGAAGCCGGCGGCGGTCACGTCAAGGTGCCCTGCCTGCGAATTCGGCAGGATGACGGCAAGGATCAGTGGCTGTACGAATCCGACGACATCAAACTGTGGTTGCAACGGCAGTTCGAACCCGCCGCCTGAATCATTCGGCAGCGGGTTTACAGATGCCGTCAACCGGGCGTTACCAGTGAACGGTTGCCCGGCCCCGGCAAGGTCTGCCGTGCAGCATTGCGACCACTGACAATCTCGTAGTTACGGTCTTTGACGGTGCTGACGAAGCGCCAGTCCGCCCTCGCCTCGTCGGGTGTAAATGTCACCAGCATATAGCCCCGCTGGTTCACGTTCAGGTAGTCGAGATCGTCCACCAGAAGCTCAATAGCCGCCTCGGCATCGGGTATGGTCGCTTCAGGCAACTGGAGATAGTCTTCAAGACCGGGGGAAGAAACCCCCGGCGTGGCGAACTCCACACCCACCTGGTCACCATTGCCGGTTTTCAGGTTGCTGGCCCAGGCGTTGTGGGTATCCCCGGCCAGTACCACGAGGTTCTTTTGTAGTTGCCTCGCCGTTTCCAGGATCACCTCTCGTTCCACGTAGTAGCCGTCCCAGGCGTCCAGGTTGTAGGGCAGCACGGTTTCAATCCGGGCAATTTCCTCGTCGGTCAACGAGGGATCTCCAGCCAGGTAGCGACCCTTGAGGCCAGCCAGCTCCGCGAACAGGGGCAGCAACACAGATGGGTCAGGGTTGATGATGCCGGCCAGCAGCTCCGCGGGCAGCGTCATCCGTCCCATCAACACCTGCTGCCCCAGCACCTGCCAGGTGGCGGTTGAAGTTGCCAGCGCATTCTCAAGCCAAAGCCGCTGCTCCGCACCCAGCATGGTACGGTTCGGGTCGCCTACATCTGCAGCAAACCGGGCCGCGTCAATGCCATCCTGGGTCAGGTAATCAGTGTAAGCCAGTTGCTCGTCGCGGCCGATGATCCGTGTATCCAGCATGTGCAGGTCCACCAGGTCGCCAAAGCGGAAGCTGCGGGAGATGGTTTCCTGGTCTCCGTCCGTGACCGGCCGGATCGGCATCCATTCAAAGTAGGCCCGCAGGGCATCGAGTTTACGGTCACTGAAATCACCCTCATCGGCGTTGTGGTTCTCAGCACCGTTCCTCCAGGTGTCGTTGGCTACTTCGTGGTCATCCCAGACAGTGATGAACGGCACCTTGCGGTGCAACTCCCTCAAATGATCATCGCCCCGGTAAATCGCGTAGCGATGGCGGTAATCCTCCAGGGTGATGAGCTCACGGTTATTCGACGCAGGGAACGTACGGCCCATGGCTTCTGCCTGCGCGGCGCCATAGCTATCCGGGTCGCTGTCGTACTCATAGAGATAATCCCCCAGATGCAGCACGGCATCCAGGTTATCCAGGCCCGCGATTTCCCGATACACGTTGAAGTAGCCGGCGGGGTAATTGGAGCAGGACACCACGGCAAACCTCACCTGGCTCACCGCACCCTCTGGAAGGGTCTGCGTCATGCCGGTCGGGGAGGTGCTTCTGGCGGTGCGGAAACGGTAGTAATAGCGCTGGCCGGGCATCAGACCCCGAACATCCACCTTGAATGTGTAATCGTGCTGAGCCGAGGCGCGCGAGCGGCCGGAATGAGTCATGCTCCGGAAGTCAGCGTCGGTAGAAACTTCCCAGGCGATGTCCACGTCCCGCCCGGAATCGTCGTCCGGTACGGCACGAGTCCAGAGGATCACGCCATCCTGCAGGGGGTCGCCACTGGCAACACCCTGGGAGAAGCGGATATCACGTTTGTCGCTGCTGTCGAGTATGCATCCGGCCAGCCCTGTGGATATGGCAACAGCGCCCATGCCCATAGCGGATGCTTTCAGGAAGTCCCTGCGGCTCAATCGTTTCATACCTTTCCCTGCCCTAGTTTAGTGGTCAGGTAAAAGGTAGCGCCAAAGTGTAACGACAGGATGACGGATGGCGACATCCTGAATAGCAAATCACGACAGGCCGGGCAAAGCCGCTACCCTTCGACGAAGACCGGCCCCAGGCCATAGTTCCAGAGGATGACGGAACCCACGCGGGTTGACACCAGAATGACCAGCGCCACGGTCAACAGGGCACCGGCGTACATCACCGCCTGGTCCTTGGGAATGCCCATGACAATCGGCAGGCCATCGTACATCAGCCAGGCGCCATAACAGGCCGCCGCCAGGAAGACCAGGGCATTGAACCAGGGCACCGGATAGAGCAACGCAAAACCGGCGAGGAACAGCGGCGTACAGGAATAAGCCGCCAACGCAATGCCATTGGAAGGAACGGTTTCTTCATGGGCGCCATATGTCCGAGCCATCCAGTTGATGGCGAACCCCAGGGCAAACACCCCCACCAGCATGGCCAGATAGGTCAGAACGCTTAGCTGTATCGCACTGACTTCCGTGAGCTTTATGACGCGCTCACCGCTCACCGTCCAACCGATGTGAGCCGTGGAAATGTAGGCACAGATCGGCGCTATCGCGCCAAGCAACAGCACATAGGCAACATAGAGCCGCCGGGGAGGTGCGTGTTCCTTGCGGATCTCGGCCCACTCGGCATCGGGATGGGTGAACAGACCAAATGCGTGATTCAGGAGCATGGCTTTACCCCCTTGAGGTAATTTTATTATTGGTTGAATGGATACGCCTCACGGGCCTGGAAAGATCAGGCCACGCTACCCTCAACTATAGCCTAGAAACGCAAGTGTTAAAGCCACCTTGTCTTTTATTGCCAATCACTTCCCGACAAAACCTTACGCTTTTCTCGGGTCAGTAGCGGCGACAAGCGGCTGATCACGATGCTGATCCCTGAACCCGAGCAGACTCTCAATGCCGGCAAAATCCACCAGGTCCCGGAACTCGATCCAGTCCACCAGACAATAGAGGCAGATGGCGGGGTAGTTCCATTGGGCGAATTGGCCATCGTCCACCATGGCCGCCAGGGTTCTGAACGTCATCATGATGCGTTCACGCTGGAGGTTGAAAAACATCAGGTCTTCGTTGGTATCGATGCCCGAACGGGCCGACAGCAGCAGGATCACCGCAGAATCGTTGGCAGCGTCAATCAGCGTCAGCTGGTTTTCCTGGTCCCAGGTCAACGGCACCATGCCCTGCTTTTCGCTGAGGTAGCGGGCAATTACCCGGGAATCGTACACCTCCTGATTGTCGTCGATCAGCATGGGAATCTTCAGCGCCGGGTTGTTGCGCCGGAGCTCATCCCTGCCCTGACCATAGATGTCGAGGTTCACGAATTCATAGTCACTATCATCCAGTAGCAGCCTGATACGGCGAACATAGGGGGAAGTGGTGGAACCGATCAGTTTCATGAAATCTCCTTGTTTGAATGACGTTGCTATCAGAGCAGGTTGTCAGGATCTGCAAATTCATAGCCGGTGGATTCCGCCACCTCGCGGAAAGTGACCTTGCCCTGGAACACGTTGAGGCCGTTGCGCAGATGGGGGTCGTCCTTCATCGCCCTTTCCGGTCCCTTGTTGGCCAGGGCGACGATAAACGGCAGTGTTACATTATTCAGCGCCAGAGTGGAGGTTCTTGCCACCGCGCCCGGCATATTGGCGACACAGTAGTGCACCACCCCATCCACAACGTAGGTAGGCGCATCGTGCGTGGTGGGTTTCGAAGTTTCAGTACAACCGCCCTGATCAATGGCTACATCCACGATAACACTGCCTTCGGGCATACGGCTGACCATATCACGGGTGACCAGCTTGGGTGCGGACGCTCCGGGAATCAGCACGCCGCCAATGACCAGATCCGACTCGATCACCGCTTCCTCCAGGGTCGCGGCGGTTGAGAACAACGTGCTGATGCGGTTGCCATAGAGATGGTCAAGATTTCTCAGTACGTCCATATTGCGGTCGAGGACCGTTACATGGGCCCCCAGGCCAATGGCCATAGCGACAGCGTTCTGACCCACCACACCACCGCCAATCACAGTTACCCGCGCAGGGCTCACACCCGGCACACCGCCCAGCAGCACACCTCGACCGCCGAGGGATTTTTCCAGGCAGTGGGCACCAGCCTGAATCGACATCCGCCCCGCCACTTCCGACATAGGGGCCAGTAGCGGCAGCCGCCCGTGGCTGTCGGTGACTGTTTCATAGGCAATACAGGTTGCCCCTGACGCTACCAGGTCATCGGTCTGGGCCTGATCCGGCGCAAGGTGCAGGTAGGTAAAGAGGGTCTGGCCGGACTTCAACAAGGCTCGCTCTTCCGCCTGGGGTTCCTTGACCTTGACGACCATGTCGGCTGCCTCGAACACCGCCGTTCCGTTTTCCAGAATCTCGGCCCCGGCCTTCACATAATCATCGTCCGTGAAGCCGATGGCAGCACCAGCATTCGTCTCAACGCAAACACTGTGGCCGTGGCCACACAGCTCATGGACCGCCGCCGGTGTCATTCCCACCCGGTACTCGTGATTCTTGATCTCCTTCGGTACGCCTATCTTCATGCCTGACCCCTTGAATCCGTCGGGTAAACGATGTCTCATCGGGTAAAGTGTAGTAAAAAGGTCTGACACCGGCAGTAGCAATTGAATGCATCGGTTTAATGGGCCTCGGCGTAAAACCCGAAGCAATCCACGCAATCGACCCAAACGGAGCAGGAACCAATGAACAGATACAGGCATGCCCTGGCGGCAGCGCCGCTCTCACTCGCAGTAGCCCTTACCCTGGCAAGTGGACAGGTGACAGCCGACATGCAGACAGAAACCGTGGAGTACACCGTAAACGGCAAAACGTTTACCGGCTACATGGCTTACGACGACGAAGCCGAAGGCAAGCGCCCAGGCGTTCTGGTGGTTCACGAATGGTGGGGGCACAATGAGTTTGCCCGTGAGCAGGCGGAAAAGCTGGCAGCCGCCGGCTACACGGCGTTTGCGCTGGATATGTATGGCTCCGGCAAACTCGCCGAACATCCCGAAGATGCGCAGGCCTTTATGAAGGAGGCGACCAAGGATATTGATCAGGTCAAGGCTCGCTTCATGGCCGCCAAGGAGTTGCTCGCGAAGCACGACAGTGTCGACGGCAGCAGGATTGCCGCCCAGGGTTATTGCTTTGGCGGTGCCGTGGTACTGAACATGGCACGCCTGGGTGTGGATCTGGATGCCGTAGTCAGCTATCACGGCGCGCTGGGCAGCCCCATCAAAGCCGAAGCCGGCAAGGTTCAGCCCAGGATTCACGTCTACACCGGTGGTGCGGACAAGATGGTGCCCTCGGATCAGGTGTCCGGTCTGGTGAAAGAAATGCAGGATGCCGGGGCCGATCTAACGCTGGTCAGTTTTCCCGGTGTCATGCACTCGTTCACCAATCCGGGAGCGGATAAGGTCGCCGAGGAATTCAATATGCCCATCGCCTACGACGAGCAGGCTGCAAAACGTTCCTGGGAGGGCACCCTGCGGCTCTACGAAGACGTTTTCGGCGACTGATCGTTGCCCTTCAGAGGGCACCTTCTATGGTGCCCTTCACTTCTTCCTGAACTTCCCTCACCTCACGTCCGGCGGTGGCTACCGGCGGATGAACAATAATCTCGATCAAACCTGGCGAGAATACCGCGGTTCCCTTGGGGAGTCGGTCATGGGAGCCTCGGATCGTCACCGGTAGAACGGGTAGTTCGCCGTCGCGGGCAATGACGAACCCGCCTTTCTTGAAGGGCAGCAGTTTGCCATCCCAGGATCGGGTGCCTTCGGGAAACATCAGGATGCTGGTGCCTTCGGGCAACTGGGCGACGCCGCGCTTGATACTTTCCAGCGCATCACTGCCTTTTGATCGGTCAATGAAAAGGTTACGCGAGGTCTCCAGCGCCAGGCCAAACAGTGGCACCTTACGCAGCTCTTTCTTGATCACCCAGCGGTATTGCAGCCCCAATGCCAACACCAGGGCCGGGGGATCAAAATAGGACGCATGGTTGCTGAGGATAACGTAGCGCTGGGCCGGGTCGATGTGCTCGCGTCCGCTGACTTCAAGGCGGATTCCGGTGAGTCTAAGCATGCACCAGGCGTATACCTGGGTGCCGTGAAAGGCGGCGTTGCCATTGCGGCCGGCAAGTGCGGCGATAACAATAGGCAGGAACAGGACCAGCGTGAGCAGTGCAGCCCAAAACAGGATCCAGACAGCTTTGAGGGTGTTCAACATAGCAGGCCCTGAGCAAACTAAGGTTGGGCGATCGCCCGACGGCAGGGGATAAAAGATGTCACATTCGGGTGGGAATCACAAAATCCACCCACAAAAAAAGGCAGCCGAGGCTGCCTTTCTGGCGGTGCCCTACTATCCGTTAGATAGCAGTAACGTTTTCCGCCTGAGGACCTTTCTGGCCCTGGGTAACGGTGAACTCAACCTGCTGGCCTTCTGCCAGGGTCTTGAAGCCGCTGCCCTGAATTGCGCTGTAGTGAACGAATACGTCCGGGCCGCCTTCACGAGTGATAAAGCCAAAGCCTTTTGCTTCGTTGAAGAACTTAACAGTGCCGGTAGTAGTAGACATACTTAAACTTCCTGAAATCAATCATTTTATCTTGCCGCCAGGCCATCGTCGTGATGCCTGATCAGCGTTTACGGAAATACAGAATTCGCGGAATCAAAAACAGGACGGTCACTACTAACTGCGGAGGTACGTCTTATTCATGAAAGCTTTACTGAATCTTTCCTACGCAAATAACTCTACTCTTTGTTTTTGGGATTGCCAAGCGTATTTTTAATTTATTCCGTACGTAGTGTTACCCATCATCCCCGGACCAGCCCGAAGGTGTAAATTCCCAGTGCTGTCATGAGGATAGAGCCAACAACATGGGCCAGAATTCCAGCCAGGGCCATGCTCCATTTGCCTTCCTGGATAGCGGAAAGCATTTCCAGGGAGAAGGTGGAGAAGGTGGTCAGGGCGCCGCAAAGGCCGGTAATGGCAAACAGGCGCCACTCCGGTGCCAACGAAGTGCCATGAACGAAATAGCCAATAAGCAGGCCAACAAGCCAGCCGCCGGAGAGGTTGGCGGCGAGGGTGCCGTAGGGAATGGCGTGGTAGCTGCTGTTGAGCCAAAGGCCCAGTGCCCATCTCAGGTTAGCACCGATGACGGCTCCGGCGCTTACGGCCAGGATTGATAGCCACATTCCCAAATTACCTCATGATTTGGTGTCTGCCGGATGTTGCCATCCGGCATCCTCAATCCAAACCCCTATACCCTCTGTCAGGCCGGGTTGTGGTCGATCAGCGTGTCCTTGTTACGGGCAAACTCGTCGAACGGGAAGTCGTCGACGGTCAGCATTTCCAGGACCACGGCTTCGTACTCGCGCATGAACTCGGCCTCTTCCTTGGTGAAGATGTCCGCTTCCAGTGCGGCTTCGAAGCGTTCTTCCGGATGCAGCGCGTCCATCGGCAACTGGCCCTTGGCATACGCCTTGGTGACTTTGCGATACAGCTGTTCGGCCTTGTCGTAATCCTTCAGCAAATAGTTGTACTGAGCAATGGGATTCTCAACCGCACCCTTGCCTTCGCCAGCCGTCGTCCAGGCGCCGGCCAACAGCTTCTCCCGCACGGGGCTGTCGGTGGAGATGGCTTTTGCCAGTTTGCGGGCCAGATCATCACGGGGCTGGTCCCAACGACGGCCGAGGGGCATGGTGATGGCACGCAAGGCCATAGCGACCGGGCGGTTAGGAAGGTTCTGGAGGAATTCTTCCATGGCGGTTTCCGCTCGGTTCAGCAACAGCGCCATGCTGTACTCCATCAGGTCGCGCTCACCGTCAACCGGCTGGGTTTCATGCCAGTTCTTGAGCACCATGGAGGCCAGGTAAAGATTGGCCAGCACATCACCAAGGCGGGCGGAAATCAGCTCACGCATTTTCAGTTCCGACCCCAGCGTGGTCATCGCGGCGTCGGCACACAGGCCGAAGGCGGCGCTAAAGCGGGCCACACCCTGAGCGTATTTGCGTGCATTGTGGTCAAACGGCACGTCGGGTTTGCCGATACCCAGAGCCTGGGTGAACGCACGAGCAGCGTTGCCGAAGATCAGGCCAGCGTGGCCGAAAAAGGCATCGTCGAACGCGTCGATGTCATCGTTGTCTTTGGCCGCCAGTTCCTTCAGTACATAGGGATGACAGCGTATTGCACCCTGACCGAAGATCATCAGGCTGCGGGTCATGATGTTGGCGCCTTCCACAGTGATGGAAACCGCCGCACCACTGAAGCCGATACCCAGGTAGTTGCGGGGGCCAAGGGTGACCGTCTTACCACCATGCACATCCATAGCGTCGGTCAGGACACCGCGCTGGAATTCGGTCAGGTGGTACTTGAGAATCGCCGACGGTACCGCCGGTTTTTCGCCTTTGTCGATCATGTTCGCGGTGTGGTTCACTGCCGACTGGGCGATGTAGGTCTTGGCAGCAATGCGGGCCAGAGGCTCCTGCACGCCTTCCATGTCTGCCACCGGGGTATTGAACTGGCGACGGATGCGAGTGAAGCCGCCAGCGGTGCCCACGGAGTAGGCAGCCGCTCCGGCCGCGCCGGATGGCAAGGTGATGCAGCGTCCGACGGACAGACACTCAACCAGCATGCGCCAGCCCTGCCCGGCCATTTCCTGGCCACCGATGATGTAATCCAGCGGAATGAACACGTCGGTGCCCTTGATGGGGCCGTTCATGAATGGCGTGCCGATGGGACAATGCCGGCGGCCGATTTCCATGCCCTTGGTATTGCGGGGAATCAGCGCACAGGTAATCCCATAGTCCTTGGTGTCACCGAGCAGCCCGTCGGGGTCGAACATGCGGAAGGCGAGACCAACCACAGTCGCAACCGGCGCCAGGGTAATCCAGCGCTTCTCGAAGTTGAGACGCAGGCCCAGCACTTCCTTGCCCTCGAACTCGCCCTTGCAGACCACACCAGTGTCCGGCAGCGAGGTGGCGTCGGAACCGGCGCGGGGGCCAGTCAAGCCGAAGCAGGGAATTTCGCGACCATCCGCCAACCGGGGCAGATAGTGGTTCTTCTGTTCGTCGGTGCCGTACTTGACCAGTAGCTCACCAGGGCCGAGGGAGTTGGGCACGCCCACGGTGACCATCAGCATTTCGTTGGCCGCCAGCTTCTGCAACACCGCTGTCTGGGCCTTGGCGGAGAAGTGCAGGCCGCCGTATTCCTCGGGAATGATCATGCCGAAGAATTTCTCTTTCTTGAGGAACTCCCACAAATCCGCCGGCAGATCAGCACGTTCAACGGCCAGGTCCCAGGCGTTACACATGGAAATGGCCTGGGTGCACTGGTTGTCCACAAAGGCCTGCTCTTTCTCAGACAGGCCCGTGTTGCGGTTGATCAGCAGGCTGTGCCAGTCGGGGCGCCCGGTAAACAGCTCGCCATCCCAACTGACGGTCCCCGCTTCCAGGGCCACTTTTTCGGTATCGGACACCTTGGGAGCCACTTTCTTGAACATGGCGAATACCCGCGGGGTCAGCCAGCTCCGGCGAAATCCCGGCAGACCTGCAGCGGCGGTAACGGCGGCGCCGATAAACAGTATGAACGCGAGCAATCCCGACGCCAGGAAAAGCGAAAGCACGCCTGTTACCACCATCACCCCGATAGCGGGTTTGGCACCGGATTCCTTGCGCATCACAACAAGAAGGCCGGTAACAGCAGCAAGAAACAGTATGAAAGTCATCATGGATACTCTCTGTCGTCCGTGGTTTTGAATGTCAAAAACTACATTCTGTTACGTTCAACCTACCTGATCAGATGAATCCTGACCAGCAACTGGTTCACCATCAGGCAGTTACAATCACGCGAATGCCTTCCAGGGACAGGCTGGCCTGCCCCAGTAACGTCTCCGCGGCGTGCAACTGTTTACGGAAGAAATCGATTTCGTCGTCACGAATGGTCGGATTGACCTTCTTCATCGCCTCAAGACGCTGGATTTCCGGGCCGAACACGTCTCTGACCTGGGCCAGGGCCGATGCTCTCAGGGGCTCCAGGTGCGGCTCGGAAAGGCGTTCGGCATGATCGACCATGGTTTCCACCTGCGGGCGAATCTGCGGCACGATGGCCTGAGCGGTGCGCCTGCGGATGTTCGAGCACATGTCGTTGAGCCGGTCATGAGGCAGGGTTGCCGACAAGTCACGCCCGTTCACATCCACCAGCAGCCTCAACGGCGAGACCGGCAGGTACCGGGACAACTGCAGCGATTCAGGCGCCGGGCAATGCACGGTATACAGGGCCTCCAGCAACAGAGTGCCGGGTGGCAGCGCCTTGACCGTCATACTGGCCAAAGCCGCCTTACCCAGCCCGGAACTGGTGACCGATTCCATGATGCCGGTCACCAGCGGATGCTCCCAACTCATGAAGGCCATGTCTTCGCGCTCAAGAGCCTGCTGACGACTCCAGGTAACGGTCAGGCCGTCTTCCGGCAGCTCGGTCACGTGTCCGGCCTGGTATTGCTCGCCCGGCCTCAGCACGTCGGCATGCTCGGAATGATCCTCGACCTCAACGCCGAGGATATCGCAGGCCTCGATCATATAGTCACGAACCTGGGCGGATTCTTCCTCGGATTCGATCTGGCTGATCAACGCCTCCGCCACGTCCGGACGGCAGGAGTTAAGCTCGATGAGCGCGTCGCGACCGTTGCGCAGCAACGTACGCAGGCGCTCGGCCTCGGCCCGCGAAGCATCCACCAGCGCCGGCAGGTCGTCCGTCGCACCATCAATGACGGCCTGCCACTGCACGGCCACATGATCGTGGACAGCGACACCCACAGAGCAACTTTCATTGAACGCGTTCACGCCGTCCTCAAACCAACGGTACTGGACCTCCTGGGCCGTTCCCTGCAGGTAGGGGATATGGATGTCGATGGTGTCGGTCTGGCCAATCCGGTCGAGCCGGCCGATGCGCTGTTCCAGCAAGTCCGGGTTGGCGGGCAGATCAAACAGGATCAGGTGATGGGCGAACTGGAAATTGCGCCCCTCACTGCCGATTTCCGAGCAGATCAGTGCCTGGGCGCCCTGTTCAGTATCAGCGAAGTAAGCTGCGGCGCGATCCCGCTCGATCAGGCTCAGATGTTCATGAAAAGCAGCGCTGCGGATACCGGCACGCAGTTGCAGGTAGTGCTCCAGAGCCATGGCAGTCGAGGCGTGGGCACAGATCACCACCACCTTGGCCGGCTTCAGGCCGGTCAGGGTCTTCTCCAGCCAGGCGACACGGGGATCTTCCGCCAGCCATTGTTCTTCGTCCACGGCCGTTTCGGGCGTTAACCCGGCTACCACCTGACAAACGTCTCCCTGCTGGTAGAGTTCCGGGCAGGGTAACGCAACCGGTAGCGGATGGCGCTCCGGGAACCCCTTGATGGCGGTGCGGGTGTTCCGGAACAGCACGCGACCGGTACCGTGACGGTCCAGCAATGCATCAACCACGGCCTGTGCCGGCTCCTGGGACGCCATCAAACCTTCCAGCTCATCACCCAGCCAGCCCTCGAGAGCTTTCCGATCCGTGTCGGAGACAGCGGTTATGCCTTGCTCTCGGATATGGGAAACCACCCCATTGATCACTTCGTACTGCTTTTCCTCTTCCCGGAAAGTCTCCAGATCGTGAAAGCGTGCCGGGTCCAGTAACCGCAAGCGAGCGAAGTGGCTGGCCACCCCCACCTGCTCCGGGGTTGCGGTCAACAGCAACAAGCCATTGCTGGCTTCTGAAAGCTGCTCAATCAGCCGATATTCAGGGCTCGCCACCTCCGGGCTCCAGGCCAGGTGATGGGCCTCATCCACCACCATCAGGTCCCAACCGGCGGCAATGGCATCCGCCTGGGCCTGTTCGCTGGTCATCAGGAAATCCAGGCTGCACAGTGCAAGCTGTTCACTCTCAAACGGGTTTTCATCGGCATCGGTCAGGTCGTCATCCTCTTCCGACAACCCCTCCAGATCCTCCATGGCCTCATACCGGCTGCGATCAATGATCGAGAATCGCAGGTTGAACCGCCGCAGCATTTCCACCAACCACTGATGCATCAATGAATCCGGCACCACGATAAGCACCCGACGGGCACGACTGGTGTGCAGCTGATAGTGAAGAATCAGGCCGGCCTCAATGGTTTTGCCCAACCCCACTTCGTCCGCCAGCAGAACCCGGGGGGCGTAACGTGTTGCCACTTCGTGGGCAATGTAAATCTGGTGTGGCAAGTGCTGCGTGCGCGCACCGATCAGGCCCTGAGCCGAGGATGCACGTAGCCGGTCAAGGTGTTGCGCGGTGGCCATCCGCAGGCGAAACGCACCATTGCGATCAAACTGGCCGGCAAACAGCCGTTGGTGAGGGGCGGAAAAGTCCACGGAACTGCTGAGTTTCACCTCGGAAACATGGATCAGGTTCTCTCCGCCGTCATCGGCGTGGTACATCAGCACACCGCCGATATCCTCCACGGCCCTCACGATGTAACGTTCGCCATCGAAGGTTTCGATAGCCTCGCCAATCTGGTAGATGATCCTCGACAGCGGAGCATTGTCGATGGCGTAGGTGCGCTCCTCATCGGCCGCAGGGAAACCCAGCGTTACACGGCGGCCTGAGATGTCCGTGACAATACCAAGGCCGAGCGCGGTATCGCTGTGGCTGACCCAGCGCTGACCAATTACAAATTCCGATGTATCCAAGAAACCTCCGACAGATTTAAATCACCGTAACTGCTTTATACGTCTGTGTTCGAGGGACCGTTCTCACGCACCCAATAGGCGGTGGCACCACAAACCGCGGCAGGCACCACCACCAGGTTCAGCACCGGCACCATGGCCGCCAATGCCACCGGCAGGCCAAACCCGAGGGCCGACAGGCGAGTGTCACCCAGTAGCCGCCGCAAGGCCGGGAAACTGACCCGATGGTTGTCCGCCGGGTAGTCCACGTACTGCAGCGACATCATCCAGCAATTGAAGACGAACCACAGCACGGCCGCCACCAGATTGACCACCGGGATAACACCGATGATGAAAAGGCCAATGGCCCTGGGCAGGTAGTAGAGGATTTTCTGCACCTCCCGCCAGAGAGAGCGGGGAATGTCCCGTATGATCTGGCTCCAGCCGTCATCGGTGCTCACCTCCTGACCGGTCAGGTGCTTTTCCGTCAGCTCCGCGAGGTAACCGTAGAAGGGCGAGCCGATGAGGTTCGCCAGGATCACGAACCCGTAAGCCAACATCAACAGGATGACGGCGCCGTAGAGAATCCAGAACAACCAGTCGAGGCTTTGTAGCCACGCCCAATCCGGTAACCAGCTCATGGCGGTGGCAATCATCGCTGCAAAGAGTTCAGCCAGAAAGTAGAACAGCAGGCCGAATAACAGAATGTTAATAACCAGGGGGATAACAACGAACAATCTCAGTCCAGGCTGTCGTATCAGCCGGAACCCTTCTCCAAGGTAACCCAGGCCGCGGAAAAAATTACCTTTCAACATACCTCGCAGCACCTCAGCTTCGATGACAGTGACGGGGCGCAAAGCATATCATGTTGCAAACTCCACCACAGCCCGACGGTGACCATGGCATTCCTGAGGCAACGCATTCTGATGCTGCTCGATCATCAGCCTTTTTGGCGGGCAATGCTGGTTCTTTCGGCCGCCGCCATCATTTACCTTGCAACCACCAGCCAACCCTACCCGATTCCCTCGGCAGCCAGTGACAAGGTCAATCACCTGCTGGCATTCTTGCAGTTGGCGGTGGTTACCCGGCTGGCCTGGCCGAACTTGGGGAAACCGTGGATTGTCATCGGCCTGCTGGCGTTCGGGATTGGCATTGAGCTTGTCCAGGCCCAGTTGCCCTACCGGACCTTTGCCATTGCCGATATTCTCGCCGACGCTGCAGGCATTGCTATCGGGTTACTGCCATGTCCCGGTTTTATAAGGCCACACAAGCAAGACAACCAGTCCATTGCTCACGCCAACAGCCGTCAATAAAACACCACGCACTGAAGTTGAGATATCAACCCGGATCTGTGTGAGATATATCCTACAAACTCGTAGGATCTTGCTGCGACATAGCGTAGGTTTCCCCGACAGGCACACCCGCCGACATTTCAATTAACTGATATTAAAGAACTTATAATAAGATCTCTGCTAGCATGGTGGTATTAGCGTGCACAGTTCACATGTTTGTAAAACTGCGATTGGTATAGTGATCACATCAAGGATGACAGGGAAATGGACGACGCACTGGATGCACCCCGGCAATTGGATGCAGGGAGAAGCAGGGACACAGGGACGGCTCGCTTAAGGGAGACCTATTCGGATCGCCGGCTCGGACGCCGGCACCAGGGACTGGCAAGGGAAACCGGCAACAGGGTAGTTGCCAACAGCGCAGGGACGCGACACCTGTTCCGAAAAAGGGTAACCGAAAGGTTGCCCTTTTTTTCGCCCGCTCTCAGGTCATCGAGCTCTGGCCTGCCAGGTACACCCGCACCCGATTAAACTCCTCAAACTCATTCAGGTCTGGCCAGGTGCGACCTTCGATCACTTCCCGCTGCCGGTAGTGGTCGTCACCCAGGTTCCGCAAGCGAGAATCCGCGAGTATCACCAAAGGCGCGGCTCGCCTGAACTCGGACAGCAGCGGGCGATTTTCCGGGTCATACAACACGTCCGCCGCGGTCACAACGTCCACATCGCTCGGCCGCGTTGCCCAGTCGGCGCTCAGGGTCACTGACACGCCATTTAATCTGGCGTTCGCCGCTGCCGCATCCAGTGCAGCCTGGTCAATATCGCAGGCGATGGCCTCCCTCGCCCCGGCCATTGCGGCAGCGATGGCCACCACCCCGGAACCGGATCCAAAATCCAACACCTTTTTGCCTTTCACCAGATGTGGATGTGCGAGGATATAGGCCGCCAATACCTGTCCACTGGCCCAACAAAACGACCAGTACGCCGGCTCAGCAACCACCGCCTGCGCCTCTTCGTGGCTTAGCGGGCCTTCCAGTACCCCTGGGTCGAACAGGTAGAGGAAGATGTCGGGGCAACCCGCAGGGGCTGTAACGGCAACCTGCCCCCGGCTGAGGGTTTTCCCAAGATGCTGATCTAGAATGTCGGGGGTCATGGTTACTCCGGAACACAGGCATGGCAAGGCACGCATTGTAGCGGCAGCGGCGCGGTGGCACACCCGCAGGCGAGCAAAAAACCAGCATGTTCGTTATACTGCTGCCTCATTTCCCGTACGAACCCAAAACCTGCCATGCCGTCCAGACCTGATACCAGTGACTATCTCTCCCTGTTCCTGAACGACGTTCCGCTCATGGACGTAAGGGCACCGATCGAGTTCAGTAAGGGCAGCTTCCCGAACGCTATCAATGCGCCCCTGATGAACGACGAGGAACGCCACAGGGTCGGTATCTGCTACAAGGAAAAAGGTCAGGACAAGGCCATTGAACTGGGCCACCAACTGGTTTCCGGGGACTTAAAAGCGCAACGCATCGAAGCCTGGAAGCGATTTACCGCCACAAACCCGGACGGCTACCTGTTCTGCTTTCGCGGTGGCCTGCGTTCGCGACTGACCCAGCAGTGGATCAAAGACTCTGGCATCGAGTTTCCACTCATTCAGGGTGGCTACAAAGCCATGCGTCGCTTCCTGATCGACAGCCTGGAAGCCCTCACAGCATCGTCCGAGTTCATTATTCTCAGCGGCCGCACCGGCACCGGCAAAACCCGCGTGCTGAATCAATTGCCCAATCCTGTTGACCTTGAAGGGCTGGCAAACCATCGTGGCTCCAGCTTCGGTCGTCAGGTAACGCCCCAACCGTCACAGATTGATTTCGAAAACCGACTGGCCGTTGCCATGCTCAAAGCCCATCATCACATCGGCGGGCCGGTGTACCTGGAAGATGAAAGCAGACTGGTGGGCCGATGCGCCCTGCCGGAAAGCCTCAGGAACCGAATGGCAGCAGCACCCCTGATGGTGCTGGATCAACCGATCGAGGAGCGAGTAAGAATCATCCGCGAAGACTATGTTGACCAGATGACGGCCGACTACGTGGAACGCGACGGCACAGAAGCAGGCTGGCTCAACTTTCGCGACTACCTTCTCAGCGCCCTCGACAGAATTCGAAAACGCCTCGGCGGTGAGCGCCATAGCCGGCTGCGGCAGATGATGGAGAATGCCCTCGACCACCAGCACCGAACCGGGGAGACCGGTACGCACCATGAATGGATCAAGGCACTGTTGCAGGACTACTACGACCCTATGTATGACTACCAGCTCAGTCAGAAGGAAGGGCGTGTTGTTGTAAAGGGTGGGCCAGAAACCATCATCGGGTGGGCCAGTCGTTGATTTACAACGTATAACGCTTCCACGCAATCCGGACACGCATGTTGTACGTTTGCCACAAACCTCTGCTATAACAAAACGCAGGCAAATTTCTATTGGACAGCCGTTGTCCCTGTCAGATTTCAAGCAATAAGCCACTACTACCGAACAAGGAGTCACTGAATGGAAGATCTTCTGGGAACCAACATCAATGCCTCAGAGCTATGGGACCAGGCACTCTCGTTGATCATGACCTACGCCCCGAAGGTCGTTCTGGCCATCATCACGCTGGTACTCGGCCTCTGGCTGATCAATCGTTTTATCAGCGTTCTCGATAAAAAACTGGGCGCGAAAGACCCGACACTCAACAAATTCCTGTGTGGCCTGATAAGCGCCATATTCAAGGTGATGCTGCTAATTTCCGTCGCGTCGATGATCGGCATCGCGACGACGTCCTTCATCGCTGTTATCGGTGCTGCTGGCCTGGCCATCGGCCTCGCGCTCCAGGGCAGCCTGGCCAACTTTGCCGGTGGCGTACTGATCCTGATCTTCAAGCCATTCAAGGTCGGTGACACCATCGAAGCCCAGGGCTACCTGGGCGCTGTCGCGGAGATTCAGATTCTTTACACAGTGGTGAACACCTTCGATAACCGCCGCATTGTCATCCCCAACGGTAGCCTTTCCAATGCCACCCTGGTGAACGTCAGCATCTATGACAAACGCCGCTGCGACATGACCTTCGGCATTCACTACGACGACGATATCGACAAGGCCAAGGCCATCCTCAAGCGCCTGTTTGACGAAGACGAACGCTCACTTCAGGACCCCGCACCGCGTATTTGCGTGGGCAGCCTTGGTGATAACTCTGTTAACCTGATGTTCCGGCCCTGGGTCGCCACCGACGACCTGTGGCCGTACTACTGGGACATGCACGAAAAAGTGAAGAAGGCCTTCGATGCCGAGGGCATCACCATTCCGTTCCCACAGCGGGATGTGCATGTCTACAAATCAGAGTGATTGGTATCTCATTAACACACACTGTTACTCGCATTCTGTACAGCCTCAACTAAGCTGACCAGTAATGGCGGTGCACTCGCATTAGCGACGTCACCGCCAGTCACCGGAACCGGGCCAGGAATATCACCGGTTCCCGTACCGCTGTCATTGCTGGTAGGAGGTTGTCACTATGCCGGTACAGCAGTTGAAGGAATACCTCGATCAGGCAGGCGTGGAGTACATGTGCCTGTCTCACCCCCCTGCGTTCACCGCCCAGCAACTCGCCCACCACGTCAAAATCGCCGGCGACCGGGTGGTGAAAACCGTCATTATTGAACTGGATGGCAAAATGGCCATGCTGGTCATGCCCGCTACCTGGCGTATCCGTTGGGACCGACTGACCCACATCCTCGATACCGATTTTGTCGATCTTGCGGACGAACAGGAGTTCCAGGACCGCTTCCCCGAGTGCGAAGTGGGCGCCATGCCACCATTCGGCAACCTGTTTGATATGTCCGTGTATTGCGCTGAGGCTCTGACCCGGCAACCGGAACTCGCCTTTGCCGCTGGCAGCCACACCGAATCCATCCACATGAAAACGTCTGATTTCCTGGAGCTGGTGCATCCGATGGTGCTGGAGCAGGGATTTGTGAAACCAGGCGCGCAAAAGCCAGCCTGGCTCAAGGGCCGCGCCCGCAGGGCTGAGTCCCTGACCGGCAGCCCCACCGCCAACCTGGCCGGTTACTGACACCAAAAACCGGCCCAGGCTTGATCCGGACGGCTTGTCTGGATGCGTCCATCGCGTAAACTGGGCGTACCAGACAGGAATCCGTTATGACTCAAGCCTTTGATATTGTGATTGTCGGTGCCGGCATGGTTGGTGCTGCCCTCGCGACCGGACTTGGCCGCAGTGGCTTCCGCGTGGCCCTGGTTGACCGTGGCTCCGCCCCCGAATTCGATCCCTCACTGCCTCCGGACATCCGCGTGTCAGCCCTGAGCGCCGGCAGTGAGCGCTACCTCAACGATCTTGACGTCTGGCCCAGCATGCTCGCCATGCGTGCCACACCCTACGCTCGCCTGGCGGTATGGGACGAGACCCGCCACCCACTCAGCAACCTGCTGCCCCGCAAGGTCGCCGATGTGGTGTTTGACGCCAGCAACCTGTCCGCCCGACACCTGGGGCATATCGTGGAGAATCGCATTACCCAGCAGGCGTTGTGGAACAGCGCCGCGGCTCTGAACTCGGTCTCCCTGTTTCCCGACAACGCCGTCAGCCACCTCGAAAACGGCAACAACCACGCTGCTGTGACCCTGGAGGACGGCACCGAACTCGAGTGCCAATTGGTGGTGGGCGCCGATGGCGCGGCCTCCGGCGTCCGGGAACTGGCGGGCATCGGCGTAACCCGGGACCAGTACCAGCAACAGGCAATGGTCATTTCGGTTCGCTACCAGGGCGCGGTTGAGGACATCACCTGGCAGAGCTTCTACCCTTCCGGCCCACGGGCTTTCCTCCCGCTGCATTCCGCGGGCAATGGCGAAAGCTGGGCGTCTCTGGTGTGGTACGACTCGCCGGAGCAACTAGCGCACCTGAAATCGCTGGACGACCGTGCATTGATGGCGGAAATACAGAACGCCTTCCCGCCGGAACTGCCTCTGCTGACGCACATTGAAGCCAAAGCCAGCTTCCCGATTGCCCGCCAGCACGCCAAAACCTATGTGAACAATCGTGTCGTGCTGGCAGGTGACGCTGCCCACACAATCAACCCGCTGGCTGGCCAGGGCGTCAACCTGGGCTTCCAGGACGCCCTCTGCCTGCAGACCGTCATCCGCGAGGCCAAACGCGCAGGCTGCGACCTGGCCGATCCGGCGTGGCTGACCAAATACGAGCAACAACGCCGCCCGGCCAACCGCCGTATGATGATGGCGATGGACGTGTTCTACCACCTGTTCAGCAACCGCACGCCGCCTCTGCACTTGTTGCGCAATCTGGGCCTGGGCGCCGCGAAAGCAATGCCATTTGCCAGAAACCGGGTGGCCAAATACGCTATGGGCATCGACGACGAACTACCCCCGCTGATCCGCCAACTGGCGGAGCGGCTGCCGGGGATGAAGCAACTGTAAAGCGTTTCACAAGCCTCAACTCATCAACAGGGAATCATCATGGCAGAAACCATTTTCACCAAGATCATGAACCGGGAAATCCCGGCGGACATCGTTTACGAAGACGACATCAGCCTGGCGTTCAAGGACATCAATCCACAGGCACCGGTACACCTACTGATTATCCCGAAACAGGAAATCGCAACGATCAACGACATCGAGGAAGGCGACCGGGAGTTGGTGGGCCACTTGTACTGGGTTGCGGCCAAACTGGCGAAGGAGATGGGTTTCGCCGACGATGGCTATCGGACCGTCATGAATTGCGGCGAAAATTCAGGCCAGACGGTATTCCACATCCACCTGCACCTGCTGGCCGGCAAGCCCCTCGGTTGGCCGCCGTATACCGATAAAATGAAGCAAGGCTGATCGCCTTGAGCCCCGGCGATATCTGAGATATTTACAAAGCCGGGCGGGAGGCACTGTTCAGGACCGTGGAGCGCCAGGGATGGCTCGACCGAGCCCTACATGGACGTATTCACGGGCGTGTCCTGAACAGTGCCTCCTGCCCTGCGGGAACACCCGCACCAGAAGGCTACGAACTCAGCGCCCGACGACCTTCTCAGCTTCCTCCACCGGCGTATGCCGAACATCCTCACCTTTGACCATGAAGATCACATTCTCGGCAATGTTGCAGGCATGATCCCCCACCCGCTCCAGGGCACGGAGAATCCACATCACCGACATACAGCGGGAAATGTTGCGGGTATCTTCCATCATGAACGTCAGCAACGTCCGCGTGGCCGCCTGGTATTCCTCGTCTACTCGCTTGTCTTCCTTCATGATCCGCAGCGCCTGCTCGGAATCGAGACGGGCAAAGGCGTCCAGGGCATCGTGCAACATGCTAAGAACATGATTGCCAATGTGGCGCACTTCCACGTACCCTCGAGGCGCCTGACCTTCCTCTGACAGCTTGATGGCAAACTTGGCGATTTTCTTGGCCTCGTCACCAACCCGCTCCAGGTCCGCCACCATCTTGATCACCGAAATCACCAACCGCAGATCACGCGCGGTGGGCTGGCGACGGGCGATAATCAGGGTTGCTTCCTCGTCGAGGTCGATTTCCATCTGATCGACTTTCTTGTCCGTGGCACGGACCTCGTCCGCCAGGTGGCCATCATTTTCCACCAGTGAGGTAATCGCACGGTCGACCTGGGACTCCACCAGGCCGCCCATCTCAAGAAACTCGCTCTTCAGGGCCATCAGTTCGTCATTGAACTTGTGCGAAATGTGATCGCCGTAAACATCGTCCTTTTTATCTGGCATGACTGTGTTCTCCAGTGTTCAACAATACCGGCGTTAACCGAAACGGCCGGTGATATAGGATTCGGTGAGTTCGTGCTCGGGCGACGTAAACACCTTGTTGGTTTCGTTTACTTCCACCAGATGCCCCAGGTGGAAATACGCCGTTCGATTCGATACACGGGCTGCCTGTTGCATCGAGTGGGTCACGATCACGATGGTGTAACTCTCCGACATTTCCGCCATCAGCTCTTCCACCCTCGCGGTTGCAATGGGGTCCAGTGCGGAGCAAGGCTCGTCCATCAGAATAACCTCCGGGCTCACCGCGATAGCGCGCGCAATGCACAGACGCTGCTGCTGGCCGCCCGACATTCCGGTGGCTGTCGCATCCAGACGGTCCTTGACCTCGCCCCACAGCCCCGCCTTGCGCAGGCTGTTCTCGACGATGTCATCAAGATCGGATTTTCGATTGGCCAGGCCATGAATCCGGGGGCCATAGGCCACATTGTCATAAATGGACTTGGGGAACGGGTTTGGCTTCTGGAAAACCATGCCCACCCGCGCACGCAATTCGACAACGTCGCGGCGACGGTCATAGATGTCCTGATCGTCCAACTGAAGTGACCCCGTCACCTTGCAGATTTCGATGCTGTCATTCATCCGGTTGAGACACCTCAGGAACGTGGACTTGCCGCACCCTGAAGGTCCAATAAAGGCAATGACCTCGTTCTTCGCCACATCCAGGCTGATGTTCTTGATCGCCCGGGTATCACCGTAGGAAACATTGACATCGCGAAGCTTGAATTTGGCATTGTCGGCAAAAGGCTCTCCCACCGTTTTGCCTTCCTCAATGATTGTTTCCTCGGGCTGCTCCCGCACCGGAGCAACCGCCTCAACCTCTTGATGATCGGCTTCTTTGGTAATCGTTGGGTTCATCGTATTCATCGCTTATCTCCTTACCACCGACGCTCAAGGCGCTTGCGAAGCCAAATGGCCAGTGCGTTCATGCTAACCAGGAATGCCAGCAATACCATGATGGCTGCTGACGCACGTTCTATAAAGGCGAGCTCCGGGCTGCCCGCCCACAGGAAGACCTGAACCGGGAGTACCGTCGCCGAATCGAAAAAGCCGTCCGGAACATCAACGATGAACGCCACCATCCCGATCAGCAACAGGGGGGCGGTCTCGCCCAGTGCCTGCGCCATGCCGATAATGGAACCGGTCAGCATTCCCGGCATGGCCAGCGGCAATACATGGTGTAACACCACCTGCATTTTGGAGGCACCAATACCTTCGGCAGCCTCCCGGATTGACGGCGGTACGCTTTTAATGGCCGCCCGGCTGGAAATGATGATGGTTGGCAGGGTCATCAGCGTCAGTACGAGACCGCCCACCACCGGCACCGATCTAGGCATACCGAACAGGTTGATGAACACCGCCAGGCCCAGCAAACCGAAGATAATCGACGGCACCGCAGCCAGGTTATTGATGTTCACTTCAATGAAATCCGTGAGCCTGTTCTGGGGTGCAAACTCTTCCAGGTAAATGGCAGCCGCAACCCCGATGGGGAACGAGAGCACCAGTGTCACCAGCATGGTCAGCAAAGACCCGACGATCGCCCCAAGAATACCGGCGCGGGACGGATCACGGGAATCGCCGCTGCTGAAGAACACATCGTTGAAGGACGTCTGCACAACCTCATTTTCCACCAACTGATCCACCCAGCGCTGTTGCCGGTCACTGAGCTTGATGGAATAGGCGTCGTCACCTGCATGCTTCACGTAGACATCCACGTCGGTGTGAGCCAGAACAGTCAGTGTTTGGGTGGTTCCAAGCCACTCGGGGTTCTGCTCGAGCATGTCACGCAGCTCATTGGACGCGTAGGGGTTAAGCAGATCACGGACGGCATCCCTGTTCTCTTCCGTTGCACCCGGCACCTGTTTGATCATCGCCTGCACCAATGGCTCCACAAAATCAGCCATCTTGATCTGCTTTTTGTCCGTGGCGTCGTCCAGGTACATCATTTCACCATCGAGCTCGACTTCCATGGTGATCGTGGTTTTGGTGAAGCCGGTGTAGCCTTTACCAATAATGTCGACGAACAGCACCACCAGGGCGGAAAGCGCAATCGCAATCGCCAGTATGCCGTAGGCCCGGAACCGGCGCTCCTTGCGGTAACGCCGTTTGAGTGACTGGCGGACGAGCTCCGCCTGTGAACGTTGATCAGTCATACTGTTCCCGATATTTGCGAACGATTTTCAGGGCCACCACATTCAGCAACAGGGTAGCGAGGAAGAGCATCGCGCCGAGGGCGAAGGCCGCCAGGGTCTTGGCGCTGTCGAATTCCTGGTCGCCGGTCAGCAGGGTGACAATCTGTACGGTAACCGTAGTGACGGTTTCCAGCGGATTGGCCGTCAGATTCGCTGCGAGGCCCGCGGCCATGACCACGATCATGGTTTCACCAATGGCTCGGGAGACTGCCAACAGCACCCCGCCCATAATGCCGGGCAGTGCCGCCGGGAAAATCACCTTCTTCATGGTTTCCGACTGGGTAGCGCCCAGAGCCAGGGAGCCGTCACGCAGGGTTTGCGGTACCGCGTTGATAACGTCGTCCGACAGCGAAGACACAAACGGAATGATCATGATGCCCATGACCCCGCCAGCGGCGAGCGCACTCTGGGACGACGCATCGATACCCAGAGAGGCCGCGAAGTTACTGATGAACGGCGCGACGGTAAGTGCTGCAAAGAAGCCGTAGACCACCGTCGGGATACCCGCCAGCATCTCAAGCAATGGCTTGACCACACCGCGTACTTTCTTGTTGGCGTACTCCGAGAGGTAAATCGCCGACAGCAATCCCACCGGCACCGCAACCAGCATCGCAATCGCCGAAATCAGCAGCGTGCCGGTGAACAGCGGGATCATGCCAAAGGCGCCCTGGGCTGCCACCTGATCTGCTCGTAATGCGGTTTGCGGGCTCCACTGGGAGCCGAAGATAAACTCGGTGAACGGAATCTTCTGAAAGAACCGGAAGGTTTCAAACGCCACGGAGAAAATAATCCCGATGGTGGTCAGAATCGCCAGCGCGGCACAGGCGAAAAACAGCCACTTCAGGATCGACTCCACTTGTGTCCGGGCGTTCAGTGCCGGGCGAACCCGGAGCCAGCCCAAAAATCCCGCCAGCACAGAGACGGACACCACCAGGGTGGTCATGAACATCCGGCTCTGTTCCCTCAGCGCCTTCAGTCGCTCTGCAGCTTCAACAATGGGTGCTTCCGCAAACCCCGGAGGCAGGCTACCACTGGCCACGTTGCTGATCTTGCTCAACAGAAGACTCGCCTCGCCCTCGGACGCCGGCAACATTTCCTGTGGCAGGGAGCCAACAACCAGGGTCTGGATAACTTTTCCCTGGAACGCTGCCCAGAGCCCAAGCACCAGCAGCGCGGGAATGCCGCACCACAAAGCCGCTCGTGCCCCGTAATAAAAGGGCAGGGACTTGAGATGACGAATGCCCCCCATCGGCATCGCCAGTGACCGCGATCGGGCATAGCCCAAGCCGTAGGCAACCATCGACAGCACGATGGTCAATAAAAGCAGATTGGCCGGTTGCATGAAAATTCCCGTAACAAGCTAAAAAGGACCACAAGTGTAATCATTCGGAAAACAGGACGCACATGCCGCTTTCCAGACGTGCAAAAGGGCGCGAGCCTTTCAAAGACCCGCACCCTTGTCAGTCAACACCTTGTCGACTGGCTTACATCAGTTCTTCCTTGGCCAGGTTAGGCATGTCAGATGCCTTGTCCTGCAGCTTCATCAGCGCGTCGCGCGGAGGAACGATCAGGCCAACGTCCTTCAGGTAGCCATTCTTGCCCATGGCGCTCGGGCTCGCAAAGAACTCGGCGTATTCCGCGATACCCGGAACCACACCAACGTGGGCTTTCTTGACGTAGAAGAACAGTGAACGGGCAACCGGGTATTCGTCTGCCGCAATGGCTTCAGCCGTCGGTACCTTGCCGTTCAGCGTTGCAGCCTGCAGACGGTCAGCGTTCTCTTCCAGGAAGCTGTAACCGAACACACCGTAAAGGCCTTTGTCGTCGATCAACTTCTGAACGATCAGGTTATCGTTCTCGCCGGCTTCGATGAACGCGCCATCTTCACGAACGCTCTGACACACGCCTTCCATGTCGTCTTCGCTCATGTCGGCAACCGCTGGCAGATCTTCACAGCCGCCCTGCAGGGCCAGCTCGTTGAAAGAATCACGGGTACCGGAGGTCGGAGGCGGTCCCATCACACGAATGGCAACGTTTGGCAGGCTGGAGTCAATGTCGCTCCACTTTTCGTAGGGGTTATCAACCAGCTTGGTCTCATCGTCCGGTGAAGGAACCTGCTTGCCCAGGGCCAGGAAAAGCTGCTCAAGGGTGATGTCCAGGTTATCGGCTTTCTGCGAGCTGGCAATCACGATGCCGTCAGAACCGATGCGGAATTCGGTGATGTCTTTTACACCGTTTTTCTGGCAAAGATCGTACTCAGACGTCTTCATGCGACGTGACGCATTGGTGATGTCCGGATGCTGGGTGCCGATACCGGCGCAGAACAACTTCAGGCCGCCACCAGAACCGGTTGACTCAAGCTTCGGAGTCGGGAAGTCAGTTGAAGAACCAAAGCGCTCAGCCACAACCGTCGCGAACGGATAAACAGTAGAGGAACCGACGATGCTGATGGTGTCGCGCGCCATGGCAGGAGTCGACACGGCGGCGATGCTACCGGCCAGTGCCACAGTTGAAAGGGCTGTTCTAAGTTTGATCACGTTGAGTCTCCATTTGTCACGTTGACTTTATTTACGGGTTTGCTTCACCGATGTGTGAACAATAAAGGCACTCTATGACAACTTTGTTACAGCCACTGAAATATAGAACAGGACGTTCAATTTTTCTTGCAGACGCGGCGCAGGCCGCTAACATGCGGGGTACTAAAACAATTCCGAACTGATAAGGTTGAATCCATGACGGCGCTTGATGACGACAAACCCACGCCCCGGGGCGAACTGGTAATCCAGGTAATCCCCCTTCCCTCAGACACCAACCCCAACGGCGATGTGTTCGCCGGCTGGCTGGTTAAACAGATGGACATTGCTGCGGCAACGCTCGCGGGGCGAATTTCACAGGGCCGCAACGCCACTGTGGCCATGGACAGGATGGAGTTTCTTTCGCCGTTGCGGGTGGGATCCCAGGTTGGCTGTTACGGTGAGTTGGTGGAAGTGGGGCGCAGCTCGATGAAAATCAACATTGAAGTCTGGACCCTGGACCGCACCGCCAAGGCCCCGCGCAAGGTAACCGAAGGTCTCTTCATTTATGTTGCCATCGACGAGCATGGCCGCATCCGGGAAGTTCCCGACCAGGCCACCTGATCAGGTGGCAGGAACTGGTCGCTTCTCCGGTAAGAACATCGAGAGTATCGCCGCTGCTGCCACCAGACCCGCGGATATCCACAAACAGGCTTGCAGCCCGTAGGCCTGATAAACCCAGCCGGACAGGATCGTTCCCAGCAAGCGGCCGGCGGCATTCGACATATAATAGAAACCCACATCCAGCGAGACACCATCCCCTCGCGCATAGCTGACAATCAGGTAACTGTGCAGCGACGAGTTGATGGCAAACAGTACCCCGAATAGCAGCAGGCCGCCGATCACCACGAACTGGGGCGACCAGCCCACCATAAGACCAACCGCAATACCGGCTGGAATTAACGCCAATGCCGCCGCCCAAATCATGGCGGGCTGCCGGCCTTCCATATTCCCGGTAATACGCGGCGCAAGGGTCTGGATAAAGCCGTAGCCAATCACCCAGGTGGCCATGAAGCCACCCACTTTCCAGAAATCCCAGCCAAACACGGTGTGCAGATAAACCGGCAGAGCCACCACAAACCAGACATCCCGGGCACCGAACAAGAACATACGGGCGGCAGACAACACGTTGATCGCCCGACTCTTGGACAGAATTTCGCGGAACTTCGGCTTTGCCTTGCTCTTGCCCAGGTCCTGCCCCAACAGGAAAAGGCTGACCAGCCACACCACACTCAGGGCCACCGCCATGATTACGACCGCGCCCTGGAACCCAGCAGCCATCAGCAACACACCGCCGAGGAAAAAGCCCACGCCCTTCAGAGTGTTCTTCGATCCGGTAAGGATGGCCACCCATTTGTACAGAGTGCCCTGCTGCTCATCTGGCACCAGAAGCTTAATGCCGCTCTTGGCGGACATCTTGTTCAGGTCTTTGGCGATACCGGAGATGGCCTGAGCCGCCATCACCCAAGGCACCGTCAGCATGGCCGCCGGCACCGCCAGCATGGCAAGAGCGGCAATCTGAAGGAACAGCCCGATATTCATGGTGCGGTTCAGCCCCATGCGAGCGCCCAAATAGCCACCCACCAGGTTGGTCACCACCCCGAAGAACTCGTAGAAAATGAACAGCAGGGCAATTTCCAGCGGTGAATAGCCGAGCTGATGGAAATGCAACACCACCAGCATCCGCAAGGCCCCGTCCGTCAGGGTGAAGGCCCAGTAATTACCGGTGATGACCAGGTACTGTCGGATGGCAGCAGTCATATCAGACGGAACCTACCCGGCGCGCCAGTTCTGCGGTGCGGTTGGCGTAGCCCCATTCGTTGTCGTACCAGGCGTAGATTTTCACCTGGGTACCATTCACCACCATGGTGGAGAGGGCATCAATAATGGAGGAGCGAGGGTCGGTTTGGTAATCGATGGACACCAGCGGGCGCTCTTCGTAGCCCAGAATGTTTTTCAGATCGCCCTCAGCAGCCTCTTTTAACAACTGATTTACGGTATCGCGATCCGTGGGTGTTTCCACCTCGAATACGCAATCGGTCAGCGAGGCATTCGTCAATGGCACCCGCACGGCATGGCCATCCAGACGGCCCTTCAGCTCCGGAAAAATTTCGATAATCGCGGTGGCGGAACCGGTGCTGGTCGGAATCAGTGAACTGCCACAGGCGCGGGCCCGCCGCAGGTCCTTATGGGGCGCATCGATGATGGTTTGAGTGTTGGTCAGGCTATGGATCGTCGTGATGGAACCATGCTTGATACCCAGCTTCTCGTGGATGACCTTCACCACCGGCGCCAGGCAGTTGGTGGTGCAGGAAGCAGCAGTGACAATGCGGTCATTGGCCGGATCAAAAATGCCGTCGTTCACGCCCACCACAATGTTTTTGGCCCCAGCCTCTTTCACCGGAGCGGTCACCACCACGCGCTTGACGCCCTGATCGAGATACGCCTGGAGCACGTCCACCTTTTTCATTTTGCCGCTGGCTTCAATCACCAGATCGCAGCCGGACCAGTCGGTCTCCCCAATGGTTTTATTGCGGGTGACGCGAACCGATTTACCCTCGATAACGATACTGTCGCCGTCCACACCCACTTCGTGGTCCCAGCGGCCATGAATACTGTCGAAGTTCAGCAGATGTGCCAGCGTCTCGGCATCGGCGCCCGGATCGTTGATCGCTACGAATTCCATCTCCGGCCACTGCCACGCTGCCCGCAGGGCCAGGCGACCGATTCGACCGAATCCATTTATTCCGACTTTGATCTTGCTCATGATGTGCTCCAGAAAGCGTTATCCATTAAATACACCGCACAACCGGCCTGTCTGGCATGACAGAAAGGCGCTCGAGTTCCTCAGTGATCAGGGCGGGATTGCTATCGGCAGTTTCATCCAGAACCCGCGACAGCCACTGGGGCATCCGGGGATTCAGCGAATAGTACATCCATTGCCCCTGACGCTCTGCATCCAGCAGGCCCGCCTCCCGCAGGGTGGCCAGGTGCCGGCTGGCCTTGGGCTGGGAAATATCGAGGGCGGCGGTGAGTTCACACACACACAGTTTCGTTTCCTGCCGAACCAGCATCAGCGCAGCCAGGCGAAGCTCGTCACCCAACGCCTTGAACACCGTTACCGGGTTAAAGCTCACCGGCTTCATACCGGTTTCTTTTCTGTGTACCAAAGTAAACAGGCCAATGCGCTCGCGGATTTCCTTGAGGGTCAGTGCGAAGGTGGCATGGCGCCCGCTTGGCACCGGGTCCGGGAAGTCCCAGGCGATTTGCTGGGCGGGCTGACAGACGTTGCCACACTCGTTGGCAGCTTTTTCACAAAGGGTAATCACATAATCCCAATGCTCACTTTCAACGCCTGCCAGCGATTTACTCTGCAAACCATCGACGGAAAAGCCCGACTCTGAGAGCACCTGCAGCGCCATCGGATGGGGTTTGTCAGGCTCGGTTCCGGCACTCGCCACTTCAAACTGGTCACCGGCCAGTTCCCTTAGCAAGGCTTCCGCCATCAATGACCGGGCACTATTGGCGGTACAGACGAACAAAACGCGGCGTTTCATATGCAAATTCCCATATATTCGTTTTCATGCATATCTATTTTATTGCATAATATCCGGAAGATTTTAACGAGTAAAGGACCCTTTCATTACAATGAGCACCCGTGACCTCCCCAATATCGACCCTGACCAGTTCCGCAAACCAACTGAGGAACAGGTTTTTGCAACTCCGCCTTCTTCACATCGTCCAAGGATACTGTTGCTGTACGGCTCACTGCGGGAGCGGTCATTCAGCCGGTTAGCTGTTGAGGAAGCTGCCCGGCTGCTGGAGGCCATGGGTTCGGAAACCCGCGTATTCGACCCCCGCGGTCTACCCCTTGCCGATGCTGAAGACGCCTCCCACCCAAAAGTTCAGGAATTGCGGGAACTGGCCCAGTGGTCGGAAGGCATGGTGTGGTGCTCGCCGGAACGCCACGGCGCTATGACTGGCATTATGAAAACCCAAATCGACTGGATTCCCCTATCCATCGGCGGCGTACGCCCTACCCAGGGCAAGACCCTGGCGGTGATGCAGGTGTGTGGTGGTTCCCAGTCGTTCAATGCGGTGAATCAGTTGCGGGTGTTGGGGCGCTGGATGCGGATGGTGACAATTCCCAACCAGTCGTCGGTACCCAAGGCGTTCATGGAATTTGACGACAATAACCGTATGAAGCCCTCGCCCTATTACAACCGCATCGTGGATGTCATGGAGGAGCTGGTGAAATTCACCCTGCTGATACGGGACCGCAGCGACTTTCTGACGGACCGCTATTCCGAGCGGGTGGAAAGCACCGATGAAGTCTCAACACGCGTCAATCAACGGTCCATGTAAGGGATAGGTAATGAGCGCCCATACAGAAGTTACTAACGAAGACACTAGCGGTGGCATGGATTTGTTCGGAAGATTCCTGTCCATCTGGGTCGCCTTGGCCATCATCGCTGGCATAGCCCTCGGCCAACTGGCGCCCTCGGTACCGGAAACTCTGGCTCGCTTCGAATACGCTCAGGTGTCGATCCCTATTGCCATTCTGATCTGGGCCATGATCTTCCCGATGATGGCCCAGATCGATTTCAGCGCAGTGGTGGGCGTGCGCAAGGAGCCAAAAGGTCTGGCCATCACCACCATTGTTAACTGGCTGATCAAGCCGTTCACCATGTTCGCTATTGCCTGGTTTTTCCTGATGGTGGTGTTCGAGCCGCTGATCGCCCCCGGATTGGCAAGTGAATATCTGGCCGGTGCTATCCTCCTGGGCGCGGCGCCCTGCACCGCCATGGTGTTTGTCTGGAGCTATCTCACCAAAGGCGATGCCGCCTATACCCTGGTGCAGGTGTCCCTGAACGACATCATCATGCTCTTCGCCTTCGCGCCCGTTGTGGTGTTCCTGCTGGGCATTTCCGACATTCAGGTACCCTGGAACACGGTTATCCTCTCCGTGGTGCTGTACATTGTCATTCCCCTGACCGCCGGCTACCTTACTCGCCGCGCCCTGATCGCAAAGCGCGGGCAAGGCTGGTACGACGGGGTGTTCATGAAACGCCTGGGGCCGGTCACCCCGGCAGCGCTGATCGTTACCCTGGTACTGCTGTTTGCGTTCCAGGGCGAAGTTATCCTGAACAACCCGCTGCATATCGTGCTGATTGCCGTGCCGCTGATTGTGCAGACTTTCCTGATTTTCTTCCTGGCTTACGGCTGGGCACGGCTCTGGAACGTCCGTCACTGCATCGCTGCGCCCGGGGCCATGATTGGCGCCAGCAACTTTTTCGAGTTGGCAGTCGCAGCAGCCATTGCACTGTTCGGTCTGCAATCGGGAGCGGCGCTGGCGACGGTGGTTGGCGTTCTGGTTGAGGTTCCGTTGATGCTGGTTCTCGTTCGAATTGCCAATCAAACCCGGGGGCGGTTTCCGGCCTAGTTAGGGACCGCTCAATAGGTCCACTTTTAAACAAAAGCGAACGTTCGCAACGCAGCTCCGAATCTGAAGCTGCCCGCCGTTTTAAAACAGGCTGTAGAAACGGGTAGAACCCAAGCGCGGCCCATCCTGAATGTTGCTCACGGCAAGCAACGAAAGATGCCTTGTGGTGATTTTTTGAAAACCGGGGCTATCGGAGAACCCCGCCTATCAGGTTAAAGCCGTTCAATAACATTTACGCCGACGTGAGCGACTCAACAACGCTGCTAAGCCAAAACCCAACAAACCCAGCGTGCCCGGCTCTGAAACCGGTCTCGGATCGGTTGGGCTCGACAATTCTGCGGTAAAACCAATGTTCTGGAAATCCACCTGGCGATTGGATCCTGTTAGAAACGCTGTCACGTATTGAACGTTTAATGGAGCCGCGAGAGCAATATCCTGGGCAGTTATGCCTGGAGCCGTGCCTAGATCTGGCAGAACATCCAGAATGCCCACCTGAGAGTTTGCGGAACTAAAGAACGTAAACGCAATGTTGTCTACATCAAAGTTTTCACTTGTGTAATTCCAGAAGTGCAGGGTGTTTAAATCGTACTCCTGTCCAAAATCAAATAAGAGCTCTAACCCCCCGCCGATCTCATCGGCTGTGTACCAAATATGTGTCGCTTGATTGTGGAACTCTTCAGAGGTCGCGCTTGGCGCGTCAATCACTTTGTTGATCGTTTGGCCGCCTGAGAAAGTGTTGTTAAACGAACCGGGCGACGTGCCCGAACCGACAGAAACCGATATATTTGCCTCGTTAAGGTAAATAGGCGCTGCCACAGCATTTACCGCGCCCCAGACAAAGAATGCCACTACACTGTTTAGGAATAGTCTTATTAGCATCTTGATGATCCTCTCCATTGGTGGGTCGGGATAGCATCGAGGCAAATTTGACGCCAGAAATGGGAAATCTCAATTATTCAATGATCTGTCTTTGACGTCGTCTTTACTCGTGTAAAGAAAGTTGACGACGCGAACGACAATCGACCTCATCGCCAGAAGAGTTCTTAAACAAAAGCGAACGTTCGCACTGCACGAAGATCTCGCTAAATTTCCCATACGAGGGTCGAGCATTTGCCTCTGCATCACACCTATGAAAAGCTCAGTCTATAAAGCGCCCAGCAAAGTGGTGCAAGATCACGCCGCTGCATTTTTGCGTTATATTTTTAAGGATGATGGATGATCAAAACTGTCGCGGAAATGCTCCAAGGATTCATTCAGGAGGAAACCAAAAAGCTTGATTCTTACGCTATCAAGCACGGGCCTACTATCGGCGACATGTATGAAGGTCTGTCTGCTGAGTTATTGAATAGATCAATCCCTGCACAGCTTGACCTCCGCATTGTTAGTGGTTTTGTGACGGATGGCGATAAACACGTTTCTGGCCAAATGGATTGTATGCTTGTTCAAGGCGATGGCGAGAAAATTCCCTATACGGATGCCTATAAATGGCATGTGCGTGACGTTCTTGCGGTGCTCGAAATAAAAAAGAGCCTGTACTCTAAGGATCTAGTAGATTCGTTTCTCAAACTACGTCAGGTGACGGAGAGCTACTCGAAATATCTATTCGAGGGAAAGCACGAAAATAATAGCCCTATCGATCTATCGTCCTCCTATCGAATATTCTCGCAGATCACCGGTATTGCTGCTCCAAACTATCACGATAGAAAAAAACTCAGTAAAGAGAATGAGTTGATCTACACAACCGTATTCATGGAGCAGTTGACGCCGCTTAGAATTGTTCTTGGCTACCACGGTTATTCAACAGAGCACGGTTTGAGAGAAGGGCTGGTAAAGTTTTTGGAAGAGCAAGGGAGTGGCCCAGGATTCGGGGTTAGTGAGTTTCCTCAGTTAATCGTTTGCGGAGGCAATTCTCTTGTAAAGGCAAATGGAAGGCCTTACTCAACTCCAATGCGCGATGGATACTGGGATTTCATGTGCTCAAGCAGAGCCAATCCGATTATCTTTATCCTAGAGATGATATGGACGAAGCTGGAGCTTGAGTTCAACATTCGGATGCCTTGGGGGGATGATATTGAGATTGAGGGATTAAACGAATTTTTGAGGGTCAAACCCGTTTTTGGTGAAGAAGAAAGTGGCTGGGAGATGCGGTACGAAGAAGTATCGCCCAAGACGCTTGAAGCCCGTGCAACATCATCTGACTGGGAGCCTTTGGAGGTGACGAGCTCCCAGTACGTCATTTTCTCAAGACTGACCAATGAAGACATCGATATTACCGAAACAGGTTTTGTGGAGTTTGCTGAGAAAGAAGGCAGTTCAGTTGAGGAATTTTTAAGGCCCCTAATTGCCTCCGGTCATGTTGCTCTTGATGGTTCTCTACTAAGGCTAACTACTGAAAGTCTTATTGCAGTGATCTCCCCTGACGGAAAATTCTTGGTTGCAGAGAACGCTACTGGGAGAATGGAAGCCTGGCTTCAGAAATCCCAGAGTAAAAAAAGATAACCATTGCAGGCCCGGTGGCGGCTTTCCATTGCGCCTTCATCTCCATTTAAGTGCCGCTTAGTTCTGGAGGCAACGTGAAAAAGCCTGATTTGGCAGTCGTTTTCGAAGAAGGGATTCCAGACGAACAGTTTGTCGAATTCAAAGATGCTGTTTCTGCCTCTGGCTTAGATGTTGTCGTCGAATCACGTCCCGCTGCGGGGCCTTACGCCGGAGTGGAGTGGTTCATCCCGACAGCCATAGTTTTCTTCGTTGCAAAATCTTACTTTGATGGGTTTCTGAAAGAGGCTGGCAAGGACCACTACCAACTTCTTAAGTCGAAGCTTTCGAAGACTGCGGCCAAGACCATGCAATCACCGCGGATTGAGCCGGTACTTTTGGGTACCAAGGGTAAGGTTCGTGAAGATAGCCCGTATTCTCTTGCTCTCTCCATCTATGCAGAAGCCAATGATGGGAATACGTTTAAGCTGCTATTGCCCAAGCCCAGCTATCAGCCCGACTACGAGCAGATCGTTTGCTCGTTTCTCAATTTCTTAAACGACTATCACGAGGGGGTGAAGGTGCTAGGAGATATCGGTTTTGACACCAGTATCCAGCCGCCCGGTCGAACAATCCTTGTACATATGAATGAAGGATCCAAACAAATTGAATGGGTTGATCACCGGCAATAGAGAACATAACCAGGCCATGCACCGGTGCCAAAACCTCCACTTCGCTGCGATTTTGCCACCGGTGATGGCAGGCGTTATGAGTGTACGGACCTCCTATGGAAAATGATCTCGTATTAGTGACGCTGGACGCAGAGCAGATCGCCAAAGCGAAAGAGGAAAATGGGAAGCGTAAGCGGATAACCCACGCGCTTGTAGTTGGAAACTACGGGGTTATGTTCGGCACTGAGAAGCAATGCATGAAGTATTACTCGGTCTGGAAGAATATCTTCAAGGACCTATTCGGAAAGTGCTACGAAACTGACCAGTACCATCTCGCCACCTACACCAGTTCCGATAATGTGGTGATGGATCTAATAGAAGAGTCCGATAGACGGAAACCCAAGATAGATTTCATCGAAGAAGCGGTGAAGCGTGAGAAAAAAGGCTTTTGGTCCAAATTGCTTGGCCGCTAAACTCATAATCAGTAGTTGCAGTTCGTTCCGGCCTTCGGCCTCACCTGACGCCCTGTACAGGGCGCCGCTTATCTTCGCGTTCTCCCCAAGTCTGAATGTTCGCTTTGCGACCAAGCCGAGCTCCCCAAGCTTTTAAACACAAGCGAATTTTATTGTAGCTGTTGAATGAGACACGAACCGGACATAAAACCGGACACTGACAACCATTTTTTGGCTCCTCATCTAGGGAAAATGATCGCAGTACGTTGATATTGCAGTTTTCTGACTTACCATTTAGATTCTAGGAACCGGCCATCGAACCGGACAGATCAATTGACGATGAGACGTTCTATGACATCCTGGATGAATGCCGCTCCTTTCGCGCCCACAGGAAGGGTAAAGGCCTACGGAGACCTTCCGGATAGAGTGAGTATTCTAAATCGCGAATCAGCGAAGCTGGCGGGGCATCTCAACCATGAGACAGCCCAGACCATCCGTCGCCACATGGCTGTAATTAACTCCTATTACTCCAATCTGATCGAAGGGAACCAAACGCTGCCACACCAAATCCGTGAGGCGCAGCGTGGTAACTATGACAGTGATCCCACAGCTCGAGATCACCAGTTGGAGTCAGTGGCGCACATTAAAGTTCAGGATTGGATTCGATCCGCTTCTCGGGACTTGGATGAAGTCTTGTCGCCAGAGTTCATCCGATCCATTCACCGCCATTTTTACGCAGATCTTCCCGAGAGACTAAAGGTCGTCAAGGACGAAGACGGAAACGAGCAGAGAGTGGTTGGTGGTGAATTCCGCACCAGTACGGTCTCCATCGGTAGACACATCCCGCCAGATCACCAATACTTGAAGACACTGGTGGATCAGTTCTGTTCTGAGTACAAGAGTCAGCGATACGTCGGTGAAATGCGGATTACCGCTCTAATGGCCGCACATCATCGATTGCTATGGATCCACCCCTTTCTTGATGGGAACGGGCGGGTTGTTCGTCTCTGGACAGATGCGGCGTTGCAGGCGGCTGGTGTTGAAGGGATTGGTGTATGGTGCCTTAGCCGCGGTTTAGCTCGGTCCTCGAGCAACTACAAGGCCAAGCTTGCACATGCTGATTATCCACTGCAGGGCACGGCCGATGGCCGAGGTCCACTGAGCGAAACAGGTTTAACGGATTTCACCCGATTCATGGTCGATACGGCAATTGATCAGGTGGATTACGTCGGAAGCCTGCTTGATCTGAAAGGAATGCAGCAACGCATCGAGAATTATGTCAACGCGCGACGGGACGGCCGTATTGTGGCTTGTCCCGATCCCCTAAAGCCTGAAGCATCGCTTATTTTGTTTCAGGCATTCATTCAGGGCTCTGTCGAGCGGGCTCATGCGTTGCGCCTGGCTGGCGGTCGTGACGGGAAAGACCGGACCGCTCGACGAGCACTTCATCAGTTAAAGGCTGATGGATTACTAAGCGAAAGGAACAACCGCTCCCCGTTAAAATGGGAAATTCCGGAACACGCTGAGCCATTCTATTTCCCAAATCTCTCGTCGTGATGGACGAGTTATTGAAATCTGGCTCCAAGGTTCGCTTTGCCAAACAACGCTGACTCCTGATCTCAGCATGCCTCCAACGGCGCGTAGGCCAACACCAGCCACTTAGCCCCCTCATCAAAGTTCACCTGCACCCGGGTATGGTGGCCAGAGCCCTCGGAGTTCATCACGATACCCTCGCCAAACTTTGGATGGCGTACCCGCTGGCCCAGGCTGAAACCCGTGCCAACGTCAGGTTCCTGGCTGAACAGGCCCTCATTGGGCCGGGCCATCATGGCCGGACGGCTCACCGTATTGCGCAACCGTACTTCCTGGATGCAGTCCCCGGGAATCTCGCGAACAAAGCGCGACAGCGCGTGGAATTTCTCCTGTCCGTACAAACGGCGGGATTCGGCGTAAGTAAGCACCAGCTTTTGCATGGCCCGGGTAATGCCCACATAGGCCAGGCGCCGCTCTTCTTCCATCCGCCCCGGTTCTTCCAACGACATACTGTGGGGAAACAGGCCTTCCTCCACACCGGCCAGGAATACCAGCGGAAACTCCAGGCCCTTGGCGGAATGAAGGGTCATAAGCTGCACGCAGTCCTCATTCGCTTCCGCCTGAGCCTCGCCGGCGTCCAGCGCTGCCTGGGCGATGAATTCCGACAGCGGATCAACGCCCTCTTCCACCTCATAATCCGACAGGGCATTCACCAGTTCTTCCAGGTTCTCCACCCGCGCCTGCCCCTTCTCACCCTTTTCACTGGCGTGGTAATCCTTGAGGCCGCTCAACTCCAGTGTTGTCTTCATCAGACCATGCAATGAGGCATCGTCCACCATCTCCGTCAGGCGTTCGATGATGCCCATGAAGGATTGCAGACCGGTTTTGGCGCGGCCCTTCACCTGCCCAGCCTCCAACAAACGCTCGGCAGACTCCCACAAGGAGATACTGCGCTCCGTGGCGAACGCGCGCATATCCGCCAGGCTCTTGGCGCCAATACCACGGGCGGGAATATTCACCACGCGCTCAAACGCCGCATCGTCCCGGCGATAGTGCACCAGACGCAGATAAGCGATGGCGTTGCGAATTTCCTGACGGTCGTAGAATCGCAGGCCGCCATAAACGCGGTAGGGAATGCCCTGGCGGATCAGGGATTCTTCCAGCACCCGGGACTGGGCGTTGGAGCGGTAAAGAATGGCCGACTCGCTGCGCAGGTTACCCTCGTTGACCCAGCTACCAATGGTGTCGGCGATGTAGTTGGCTTCGTCCTGCTCGTTGAAGGCCGCATACAAACTGATGGGCTCGCCATCCGGGCCATCGGTCCAGAGTTCCTTGCCCAACCGGCCCTGGTTGTTGGCAATCACCGCGTTGGCGGCTTTCAGGATCAGTTGCGTGGAGCGGTAATTCTGTTCCAATCGCACCATCCGGGCGTTGGGAAAGTCCCGCTGGTACTGCTGGATGTTTTCGATCTTCGCGCCCCGCCAGCCGTATATGGACTGGTCGTCGTCGCCCACCACCGTCAGCGGCACACGGTTCCCGGCCAGGATCTGCAGCCAGGCGTACTGGATGGTATTGGTGTCCTGGAACTCGTCCACCAGGATCTGCTGGAAGCGGCTCTGATAGTGGCTCAGTAACTCCGGGCGATGCAGCCACAGCTCGTGGGATCGCAACAACAGCTCCCCGAAATCCACCAGCCCACTCAGGTTGCAGAGCTTCTCGTATTGGCGATAAACCGTCAGCATGGTGCTCGTGAAATGATCGCCCGGATTTTCCTGGATGTGTTCCGCCCGCAGCCCTTCGTCTTTCTGACCGTTGATAAACCACTGCGCCTGTTTGGGCGGCCAGCGGCTCTCGTCGATCTGAAGCTCCCGCATCACGCGCTTGATCAGCCGCAGCTGGTCGTCGCTATCCAGCACCTGGAAGTTCTCCGGCAGGCCAGCGTCCTGGTAATGGGCCCTGAGCAGCCGGTGCGCAATGCCGTGAAACGTGCCGAACCAGAGGCCCCGAGCCGGAATCTGCATCATCTGCTCGATGCGGTAGCGCATCTCCTTCGCCGCTTTGTTGGTGAAGGTCACCGCCAGGATGCCGGTGGGCGGCACCTTGTCCATCTGCATCAACCAGGCGATCCGGTGCACCAGCACCCGCGTCTTGCCACTGCCTGCGCCGGCCAGCACCAGCAAGTGGTCATTCTGGGCCGTCACCGCCTCACGTTGGGCGTCGTTCAGGGCGTCGATAATGTGGGAGACATCCATAGAGATCCGGTCGCTACTGGTTAAATGAACAGGTGCGGAATTATAACAGGAGAAAGGAGGGTTTGCCGGATGTGGGTGTGTTGGGATTACCCGCACACATGTAAGGTACCGATACAGAAAATGTGAACGCTTTTTATGAAACTGGCGTCAACTTGGGTATACTCACCGCCGCGGGTTGCCCGGAAGAACCTTCTGTTCCTCCGCTGGCCACCGTTTTCCCGCACCAGACAATTTGCAGGGGCAAGACATAAGTCCCCTGAAGCCAGGAAGGCGCCCGCATCTTGCGACCAGACATCAAAGGAGATGATGTACGATGTACTCCGTATACCGAAGCACTACCCGCGTTACCTTTACTTCCCTTGCACTGACCGCCACCCTGTCGTTTCCCACCATGGCCGATGACAGCCAGCGAATTGACCAGCTGGAACAACGGCTGGATTCCATGCAGAAGCAGATGACCGAATCGAGCCTGGAAAAGGTTCGCCTTAACGGTTTTTTCAGCACTGGCTATACCCGCGCCAATAATGACGCCGGCTACGGCGAGGCAACGGAACAATCCGACCTCGAAACCCTCAGCCTGTTTGGCCTGCAGAGCACCTTTTCACTGAGCCGAAACACCGACGCGGTATTGCAACTGGTGTCCCGTGGTAGCGAAGACTGGGACACGGAACTGGAATGGGGCTACCTGCGACACCAATTCAGCAATGGCTCCGAACTGCGGGCCGGTAAAATGCGCCTGCCGCTGTTTATGGAATCCGAGACCCTGGAGATTGGCTATGGCCAGCCCTGGGCGCGACCACCCGAAGCAGTCTACGACCCGGTGCCGGTTCGCAGCTATCTGGGCGCCGATGCGGCCTATACCATCAACCTCTCTGGCTCATCCATTCAGACACGCGCCTTTGCAGGACACCTTGACGATGATGCCGCCTCCCTTGGCCAGACCGTCAATGTGGAACTACGCAACATAACCGGCCTGACCGCCAACTGGACCAATTACCTCTGGACCTTCCGTGGCGTGTACGCCCATGCAGAAGCCACCATCGGCGGAACACCACCGCTTGGTGACGAAGAAAAAACCGAGTTCATGGGATTGGGCCTGTCCTACGACGATGGCAGCTGGCTGCTGATGTCGGAACTGACACGGGTTGAGGTGGACGGATTTTACCAGGACACCGACTCCGCCTACATCACGCTTGGCTACCGGGTAAAGGAAGTTACGCCCTATGTAACGGCTTCCTGGGTCGAAAGCCAGGACAACTACGAGCGCGACGGCACGCCACTGGAGGTGCTGGACGTACGTCGCCAGGCCTACAGTCTGGGCTTCCGCTGGGACATGACCACCTCGGTTGCCATGAAGGTGGACTGGACCCACGCCCGGGGCTTTGGCAAAACCACTGGGGGCCTGATTGGCAATCAACTAGATGCCCTGGCCGGCAATCCCGGCGGTCGATTCGACAGCACCGACGTATACACCGTCCGGCTTGATGCCGCATTTTGATCAGGAGGGACACCATGGCGATTCGACGCGTATCCGTGCCTGCATTGCTCATTGCGTTGTGCCTGTTGAGCAGTGTCTCGCGGGCGGAATTGGTGATCATCGGCCACCACGGTGGCCCGGATTCCATCACCGTGCAACAGGTGAAGGACATCTACCTGAACCGCAGCTCACGAATGCCTGACGGCCAGCGCGTGGTCGCGTTCCAGCTTCCAGCGGGCAACAGCATGCGGGATGAGTTCAATGACCTGATCACCGAGCGCAATGACGCCTGGCTGAAGTCGTTCTGGTCGCGGCAGGTTCTGACCGGAAAGGGCCATCCGCCGAGGGAGGTATCCTCGGCGAACAGCATGAAGAGTGTGGTGTCATCCACCCTGGGCAGTATCGGTTACCTCGATTCCACCCTGGTGGATGATTCCGTTAAGGTCCTGTTGACGCCGGAACCTTAAAACCCGCGCGGAACGGTCTGGGCCTCGACGAATTCGAACAGGCCTTCCAGGCCGCCTTCGCGACCAGTGCCGGACGCCTTCATGCCCCCGAACGGCGCTTCCGGCGTGGGACCGGTACCGGTGTTCCAGCCGCAATGACCAAAACGCAGCCCGGCGGCCACCCGCTGGGCGCGCTCCGCGTCGGCCGTGAACACGTATGACGCCAGGCCAAATTCGGTGTCGTTACCGGCATCGATAACCTCGTCCTCAGTGCGGAAGGTGGCCATGGGCACCAGCGGCCCGAAGGTTTCCTCGCGGGAGCAGCACATGTCCCGGGTCACCCCGGAAATGACCGTCGGCGGGAAGAACAGGTGGCCATCCCCAAGGTCTGCCGGCATTTTGCCTGCCACCAGTTCACCACCCCGCTCAAGGGCGTCTTCCACGTGGCGCTTCACCTTATCAAACCCGGCTTTGTTAATCAGCGGGCCGAGGTCAACGTCTTCCGTCAAACCATTACCCACGGTCATGCGATTGACCCGGTCGGCAAGTTTCTGACCGAATTCATCCACCACTTTCTCGTGAACGAAAATCCGGTTGGCGCAGACACAGGTCTGGCCGCCGCCCCGGAACTTGTTGGCGATCAGGTTATCAGCAGCGGCATCCAGGTCTGCATCTTCAAAGACAATAAACGGTGCGTTGCCACCCAATTCCAGGGCCAGTTTCTTCACCTGATCTGCCGTATCCAGTATCAGCTTGCGGCCCACTTCGGTAGAGCCGGTGAAGCTGAGCATGGGCACGTCAGGGCTTTCGCACAGCACCTTGCCGATCACACTGGCTTTGCCCATAACCAGGTTGACCATGCCGTCTGGCAGGTCGACGTGTTTGTCCATCAGCGCGAACAGCGCAATCATCGTCAGCGGCGTCTCACTGGCCGGCTTGATCACCGACGGGCACCCGGCCGCCAGGGCGGCAGACAACTTCTTGGCGATCATACCAATGGGAAAGTTCCAGGGCGTGATCAGGCCGGTAACACCAACCGGGCGGTAGTGCACTGTCCAGGTACAGTCTTTCGGCTTTTCGGGAATGGTATGGGCGTCCAGCGCCTGAATGTGTTTGGAGCAGTAATCGAAGAACCCGGCGGCGTAATCGACCTCACCCTGAGCTTCCTTCAACGGCTTGCCGTGCTCCATGCACAGAATGCGGCCCACTTCCTCTTTATTGGCCCTGAGTGCATCACGAATATCTTCCAGCCACTTGCGACGGGTTTCGATGGAATAGGGACTGGTTAAACGAAGCGCAGACTTGCCCGCTTCAACGGCCTTGTACACTTCACTTTCGGACATCGATGCCACACTGGCAACCACCTCACCCGTGGCCGGGTTATAGACATCGAAGGTGTTACCGTCCGGCGATTCAGACCAGCGACCGCCGATGTAGCCAGTCAGCTTGGGAAGCAGTGGTGACTCGATCATCTCGGCTCCTTTTCACAATGTTCTCGGATTGTATAAATTGGGGTTTGCGTCAGTGTGATATGTCTCTCATAGTGGATGCAGAAACCGCCACTGTAAAGTCAGACCATGGTGTTTTGACCAGCGCCGGCGGGGGCCTATACTCGAACCATGTCATTATCAGGAGGCAGGAACATGAAGGCGTTTTTTCATCCCGCGCAGGACCAACATCTTCCCAAGACCTACTTCACCCGCGGCCAGATGCGTCAGCCCCAGGAAGTTCCTGATCGCACCGCTCAGATGCTGGAAGGCCTGAAGGCCATGGGCATTCCGGTGTTGCAGCCGGCAGACCAGGGTGCCGGTGCAATTTCAAAGGTCCACGATCTGGGCTATCTGCGCTTTTTGGAGTCTGCCCACCGGCGCTGGGCAAAGATGGAAGACTGGGGTGACGAAGTGATTTCCAACATCTTCGTCCGATCACCAAATGCCCTCAAAGGCATCCTGGCGGAAGCTGCACGCTACCAGGCCGATGGCAGCTGCCCCATCGGAGCCAACACCTGGGATGCCGCCTACTGGTCGGCCCAGACAGCGCTCGGCGCCGCTGACGCCCTGGTTGCCGGTGAGCGCCATGCCTATGCGGTGTGTCGCCCACCGGGCCACCACGCCCGAAAGGACGCCGCCGGCGGCTTCTGCTACCTCAACAATGCCGCGATTGCCGCAGAACATTTGAAACCCCGTTATCCCAGGATAGCCATACTGGACACCGACATGCACCACGGCCAGGGCATCCAGGAAATCTTCTATGACCGCAGCGATGTTCTCTATGTCTCGATTCATGGCGACCCCACCAATTTCTACCCGGTGGTCAGTGGCTATGAGGATGAGCGCGGTGAAGGCGAGGGACTTGGCTACAACATCAACCTACCGATGCCCCACGGCTCCTCGGAGGAAGATTTCTTCGCCAAACTGGATGAGGCACTGGCCGCCATTCGACTGTTCCAGCCAGACGTGCTGATACTTACCCTGGGATTTGACATCTACCACAACGACCCCCAGGCCAAGGTATCAGTGTCTTCGGAGGGCTTCTGTCGCCTCGGTTCCGACATCCGTCGCACCGGCCTTCCCACACTGGTTGTGCAGGAAGGCGGCTATGACCTGGAAGCCCTGAGTGCCAACGTGCAGCAGTTCTTCAAGGGGCTGGAAGGGTAACCATCTCAGTTCGCCGGGGCATACACCTTGATATTGGTGTGGCCCTCGGCTTTCAGGTGGCAGGCATGCATGCGGCTCATGGTGCCGCGGTCACAGTACAGCAGGTACTGCTTGTCGTCCGGCATCGACTGGATTCGCTCATTCAGTTCGTAGAACGGTATCTCCACCACCTGATTGCTGGTGAGCTGCAGGGGTGACTGCTCTCCTTCCGACGGGTGGCGCACGTCAATAATCACATCGTTCACAGCCGGTGTATGTACAAGCTCAACCTCTTCTGGCGTCCGGGTGGTTTCCAGAAGGCGGTTGACCGGCGTGTCCTGACGGCTGGCGATGGCCTGCTCCAAAACCCGGGTGTCCATAGCGGCTTCATCTTCCTCCACCCGATGCAGCTTGGCGCGGGTGGCCGGTTTACGGGAAATCACACCGCAGTACTCCGGCATGGTTCGAGCAAACGGCTCAGTACCTATGTCCCGGGCGATGTTGATAATGGTTTCCTTGTCCATGGAAATCAGCGGCCGCAGTACCACCTCGTTACTGGCCCGGTCCACCACGTTGAGGTTTGACAGGGTCTGACTGGACACCTGCGCCACGGCATCACCGGTCACCAGCCCCGCGGCATTATTGGCGGCCGCAATGTCAGAGGCGGCTTTCAGCATCTGGCGCTTGAGCACCACCCCCCAATGGCGCTGGTTGACTGAACGCATGATTTCAGCGACCACGCCTTCGAAAGGTACGGAAATGAACTTGGCACCATGGGAGGCGCCGTAACGATCCCACAGGTAATGCACCACCTGGCGCACGCCAATTTCATGGGCGGGACCGCCCAGGCTGAAAAACAGGAAGTGGGAGCGAAGCCCCCGACGCATCATCAGGTAGGCCGCCACCGAGGAGTCATAACCACCGGACACCAATGTCATCACCGTTTCCACCGCGCCCAATGGGTAGCCGCCGGCACCACGATGTTTGCGGTGCGCAATGTGATAGTGATCCTCATGGACCTCAATGCGCACTTCAATATCCGGATTGCGAAGGTTTACGCCCTCGGGCTCGGAAGCCTCAAAAAGGGCGGCGCCGACAAAGCGCTCCAAATCAATCGAGCGAAACCCGTGATTACCGTGGCGGCGAACCCGAACCGCAAAGGTTTTGCCGCGGATACGGTCTGCGTAGGCTGCTACTGCCTGCTCCGCCACGTCGTCCATACTTATCCAGGGAAATACACCTATCTCCTGGATGGTCGAAATACCCGGAATACGGCCCAACTCATCAATCACCGGGCCCGCAAGGCCGCGCCCATCCGGGATGGCCACATCAACCCTGTCCCAGGAACCCTCAACGTGGATATCGTCGTCCAGGCGTGCCAGCAGTTTGCGAATATTCTGCCGCAGGTGCCGCATCTGTTGCCGGCGAACGGGTTTGCTCTTGATGGCCACTTCGGCGGCGGGGCGTATAAGGAGTTTCATAAATCGGACGTCTGTCGGGTAGCGTAATTACAGTAAAGCGCTTAGTGTAACGGTTTCGCCGTTTGCCTCAAAATCAGGCATTCCCGATACTCGCTATACTCATATAAAAAGGCATCGCCCTGACGCCAGGGGCCCGCAGAACATTCAGGAGCTTTTGCGTTCATGACCGAATCCACCATCAATGCCCTGGTATCTCCAGAAGGCAGCCTGGAAATCCTCTCCAACTTTGAAGTCAACCGGCTCAAGGACCGAAGCGAAGGGGGGCTGTATCGGCTGTTCCGGCAATGCGCCCTGGCCGTGCTCAATACCGGTGTTGAAACCGACGACTGTAAAACCCTGATGGAAGCCCATGCGGATTTTGACGTTCGCCTGGTGCCACAGCCACGGGGTCTGAAACTGGAGCTGGTCAATGCACCCGCCCACGCCTTCGTGGACGGGCAAATGCTGCGCGCCATCCGCGAACACCTGTTTTCGGTATTGCGGGATATTATCTATTCCTACTCAATCCCCCAGTCCGCGGTCGGTCTTCGCCGGGACGACCCGGAAGGCATCACCAACCTGATTTTTCACATCCTCCGTAACGCCCGTGTACTACAGGCAGGGCGTCATCCGGACCTGGTGGTGTGCTGGGGTGGCCACTCCATCAACGAGCGCGAATATCAGTACAGCAAGGAAGTGGGCCACCAGCTTGGTTTGCGGGGATTGAGCATTTGCACCGGTTGCGGCCCCGGCGCCATGAAAGGCCCGATGAAAGGCGCCACCATTGGCCATGCCAAACAGCGGGTGAAAAACGGCCGTTACATTGGCCTGACGGAACCGGGCATCATCGGTGCCGAAGCGCCAAACCCGATCGTCAACGAGCTGGTGATCATGCCGGATATCGAGAAACGCCTCGAAGCCTTCGTTCGGACGGGCCACGGTGTGATTGTGTTCCCCGGTGGTGTGGGTACCGCAGAGGAAATCCTCTATCTGCTCGGCATCCTGCTGCACCCGGACAACGCCGACCTGCCCTTCCCGGTGGTCTTTACCGGCCAGCAGGAAAACGCGGAATACTTCGAGATGATCGACCAGTTCATTCGCAACGCGCTGGGCGATGAAGCCGCCAGCAAGTACGAAATCATCATCGACGACCCGGACAAAGTTGCCCGCACCATGAAACAGGGCATGAAGGACGTGGAAACCTTCCGCCGGGCCATGCAGGACGCCTACTATTTCAACTGGATGCTGAAGATCGACCCGGTATTCCAGATGCCGTTCGAGCCCACCCATAAAAGCATGCGGGCGCTGGCGCTACACCGTGACCAGCCGGTTCACCTGATTGCCGCGAATCTGCGCAAGGCGTTCAGTGGAATCGTCGCCGGCAACGTCAAGGAAAGCGGCATTCGCCACGTGCAAGCCAAGGGGCCATTTGAAATTTCCGGCGATCCGGAGCTACTGGCACCCCTGGAAGCGATGCTGAAAGAGTTCGTCGCCCAGGACCGGATGAAACTGCCCGGTTCCGGTGCTTACGAACCCAGTTACCGGATTATCAGCGAAGCAACGCCCGCCACACCCTGACGATGATGGGGATTACTCCCCACCATCCGCCGGAAGGCTGGCGTAATAAGCGGCCAGGTTGGCAATGTCCTCATCGCTGAGGCCCGCCGCCTGGCCCTGCATGATGGCGGCCTGGCCACCGTTGCGCTGCTTGTTCTTGTACGCCTTGAGCGAAGACACGAGGTATTGTTCGTTCTGTCCTGCCAGGTTGGGGTAACCCGGAATGGCCGCGATGCCATTCTTGCCATGGCAGGCTGCGCACACGGCGGCCTTGGCTTTACCGGCCTCAGCATCACCAGCGGCGATGGTAACGGCGGGAGCGGCAGCCCCCAACACGAACACGGCGGCCAGGGTGTGGTATTTCAGTCTCATTGGTTTTACCCTCTCATCGTTTTATAGCCCGACAGGATCCTGCCGGTGCGCAAGTTGCACGAATTTATAGCACAGCAAGAACAAAGCTCAAATGTGATGGATCAATAATCACCCCATTCGATGCGGAGAAGTCGACATGCCCATTCAGGTTCAGGAAATCGCGTGCAGGGAAGGCAACATCGGCCTGATCACCCTGAATTCACCGGCCACTCTGAACGCCCTGTCCGCGTCGATGATCCACGAAACCCAGGCCGTACTGGATCAGTGGGCCGACGCTGACCACATCAGCCTGGTTATTTTCCGCGGCGCTGGTGAACGTGCGTTCTGCGCGGGCGGTAATATCCGCGAACTTTATGGCGCCCTGTCCGGCGACGAAGATCCGGACGCACCGGCCGAGTTCTTTGCCAGCGAGTATCGCCTGGACTATACCATTCACTGCTTCCCCAAACCGGTGATCGCCATTGGCCACGGCGTGGTGATGGGCGGGGGGCTTGGCATTTTCTCCGCTTGCCGCTACCGCTTGGTAACGCCCGATGTCACATTGGCCATGCCGGAGATCACCATCGGCCTGTTTCCCGATGTTGGTGCAAGCTGGTTCCTCAATCGGCTGCCAGGCCGCATCGGTCTGTTCATGGGGCTGACCGGAGCCCGGCTGAACGTCTCTGACGCGTTGAGGGTTGGCCTGGCCGATATGGCCATCCTGCCAGATCAGGTGGAATCATTGATCGAGCGGTTGCAGGAGGAGCGCTGGACCGGTGAATCAGCGGCTGATGACAACCGCCTGTTCCGGCTCGTCAAGCAACTTGAGCATCCGGACTACCGGGCACTGCCAGCCAGTGAACTGGCGCGCCATGAGCAGGACATCGCCAGGCTCAGCGCAGGCGATGAACTCCCGGCCATTGTTGAAAATCTCATGGCGGCGGAGATCGACAGCGACTGGTGGCAAGGCTGTGTGAAAAACCTGCGCGGCGGCTGCCCGGTTACCGCCTGGCTGGTCTGGACCCAGCTAAAGAAGGCACAGCAAATGTCACTGAAGGACGTCTTCCGGATGGAATACACCATGGCCGCCCGCTGCACCCAGCGGCCAGATTTGCGGGAGGGTATCAGAGCCAGGCTGATCGACAAGGATCACAAGCCCACCTGGTCATTCCCGAGCGTCAGCGACGTGCCCGACACAGTGGTTGAAGAACACTTCGAGCCGGAACTGGACGACAGCAACGACCCCATGGCACTGAGCTGAACGGGCCGCAAGCCCGCATCATAGCTCGGCGCCGGCCTGGATCAGCAACATCTCGATATCCCGGTTGTTGCTGGCACGCGCCAGATCCAGAGCCGTTCGCCCATCGCTACCGCGATAGTTGACGTCTGCACCCGCCGCCAGCAGCATCTCGGCGGTCAGTAAATCCCCGCCTTCGACAATGTGCATCAGCAGCGAGTGGCCACCCTGATTCACATTGACGTTCGCCCCGGCGGCCAACAGTACTTTCACCACGGAAAGATGACCGTTACGGGCTGCGCGGATCACCGGCGTTGTACCCTCGCCGTCCGATGCATTTACGCTGGCGCCGGCCGACAACAACAGTTGCACGATCCGACGATGGCCATCCCCTGAGGCGATCATCAGTGGCGTGACACCACTTGCCGTGGCCAGGTCCGGCGCTGCACCTTCGCTGAGCAGGAACCAGACAATTCGGTCCTCGCCTGCCCTGACCGCCGCCGAGAGCGGCGTGCCGGCCTCAGTCAGTGTGTTCAAAGACATGCCAGAGGCTGCAAGCGACTTGGTTCGTTCAAGGTTTCCGTTGCTGACCGCCGCCATCAAGGGCGTATCCGCCACCGACGCACGACGCTGCTCAAGGTTGGATGGATCTGTGCTCGTCGCACACGCTGTCATCAGCGCGCTTGCGACCAGGACGGCCAGAAATCTCACGAGGATGGTGCCGGTTCCCTGGGCCATGGTGATTCAGTCTCTGTTGATTTATTTTTGCGGATATTCTGGTCAGTCGTCGGCGGCAATGAAAGCGAGCGGTTCACAAGTCCGGCCGGTTCTGCAAAATATCGCCCACCAGAGAGCGCAATTCCGCTTCGCCTGCCTCCCGGCCCACGCATTCACCGTTCGCCTGCAACTCGGGCCACGACCAACCCTGTAGCACCGCCCTGGCCCAGAGGGAGCGCGAACGTTCGTCAGCCATCCCGTTGACAACGCCTGCTTGCAATGACAGCCGTCTCAGTACCGGCAAGGCCAGATCGAAGCCCCGATAGCCATGGGCAAAACTGTGCAGGTCCCTGAAATCATTCTCATTGAGCGGTCTGTCAGCGGGAAGGCCGCAGGTTATCCGCAGAATCAGCTCCGGCTCTGCGTCTATCCAGTTGCGCGGCACGAGGGTGAGCCAGTGCTCCGTCAACCTGCCACGCAAATGATCTGTCAGCGCCTTACCTTGCGCAGACACCCCGGCAAGCAACTGCAGGGGATACTCGCCGCTGCTGGCTTCGCGCTTCAGCCCGAGCCGAACCGGCTCCAACCCGCACCGCTGCCAGAACGACAACAACCCGGCGTTACCGCCGAAACTGGTACCGATACCGTCCAGCCCCTGCTTGCACGCATAATCATTTGCAGCCGCCACCAGTGTCTGCCCCAGCCCCTCACCGCGAACCTCGGCACTCACGGCAATCCGCACGATGCGCAACAGACTCTGGCAGGCTGCTTTGGCAAATCCACTGTGGGTCGCCAGGGACTGGGGCAAGAGATGCCCCCGCAAGCGGCGCTTGCCCAACATGACCTGCTCTGCAAGCTCGCTGTCCAGCCCCCCTTCCACCGTCGCCCATAGCACGCCGACCAGAACACCACCCCGGGTCAGACGCCAACTCACCGCGGCCGGATCGTCCATCCACTGGCGCAAGTCACCGGGTGAGGTCCGGTAGTGGGCATCCACCAGCAAACCGAAGGCCTCCTCCAATTCATTGTCTTCTGCGGTACCCGGGTTCCAGCGTTCAACGGCGATATTCACTTCGTCATCACTGACGGGTGGTGCCTGGGCATCCAGCAAAAACATCCGACGCGTCAACGGCTCCAGGGGGTCAGAGGCAGACCATCGTATGGGCGCCGTAAGCGATGTGTTGCGCCAGTGAGGCGTTTCGGCATCCAGCACCGAGCGAAAACGGATGGCAAAGCCTCTACCGGAACCTTCATAACCGTGCACCGTGGAAGCGTAAATCACCCTGGGCCAACCCAGCAGTATCCGCTTGAGCAGGTCTGCCGGTACGGCGGCGGCTTCATCCACCATGATCACTTCCGCCTCCGGCTTTTCAGCAAGCAGCCGGTCCAGGGGCCAGAACTCCAGCCGCCCCTGATCGCCCACCGCAACATCGCCCGTGCCCATGTCAGGATCAGAGGCCTGCCCGCTGGCCAGGCGGGCGTGGTGAAACAATGTTTTCACCGCATCCGGCCCGGGCGCCGTCACAACCACGCGCCGCCGCCCTTCATTCAGAAGACGAACCGCCGACAGGCCCAGTGCCGCAGACTTACCCCGCCCCCGATCCGCCGTCGCCACCAGCGGTCGCCGCCGCCGCCCAAGCCCCGTTCGAACAACCTCTTCCACAAGCGCACGCTGGTCATCGGTGGCGCCTACCCGGAAGGCATCGCGGGGTGGTTCAACCGTTGGCAGTGGCGGCTGAGGGTCAACAGACGGGGTGATACGAATACTATCGGGATCACCGGCAACAACCCCGGCCAGACGAGCCGCAAACGAATACTGACCGGCTCCGTCCAACCCGGTACGCCGGTAATCCGGATCGTCGAAATCGCCCCATTCTTCCAGCTTAGGCATCAGCCAGAAAAACAGACCACCGGCCGCAAGGGTTCCCGACAACGCCGCAAAACCGTCTGGTGGATTCCCCCGCCAGCCATCCCAGACCACGCAAGCCAGTTCCTGCCCCAGCCAGCGACGTCCCTCGACCGGTTTGATCGAAGTCAGCGAGGATTCGGGCTGATCCTCAACCGGCCCGGTCCAGACGCCTGGCGCTATCGACAATACTGGAAGAAGTTCACGCAGCCACGTAAGAGCAGCTGCCCGCTCACCTTCCAGAACCACCAACCGCCGATGTCCGGCAGCCCGCAACCCGGCTTGCAGCTCCTGCCACCCGGCCAGATCAGGCCCGATTTGATCCGCCATCCACTCAGCTCAAATCCACGGAGTGACGTTTAAGATCTTCCAGCTTTGAATACTTCAACGCTGAACGATGCGTCGCACGCAACTTCACACGCGGCGCACTATCGGCCTCAAACGCCTCCTGCCAGCGGGATGCACACAGGCACCAGGAATCCCCTTCTTTCAAACCGGGGAAACCAAATTCAGGTCTTGGTGTACTCAGATCGTTACCCTGAGCACTTGAATATTCCAGAAAATCATCTGTGACGACTGCACAGACAACGTGGGCCCCCAGGTCATCCGGGCCAGTGTTGCAACACCCATCCCGATAAAACCCGGTTTCCGGATCTGTACCACAAATTTCCAACTTCTCACCCAGCACGTTCACCGGTTCTGCAGTTGTAGCCATAACATCATTCTCCAAATTCAGAGGGAGGGTTTGGGGGTTCTCTTCCAAAACTGTGCGGAGCCATGGATGGCGGAGCCCAAGCGCCACATGGATGTGCTTGAGCGTGTTATGGAAGAGAACCCCCAAACCCTCCTGCACCCAATATGCGGTCAATCCCGACGAGCAGAAAAGCAAAAGTTATCAGGATTATGCGGCACCAGTATCAGCACTACCAGTCGCCGGGTACAATACACAGCATGTCGCCCCCACCCCAAATACCTGAAACCTCCAATCTGCCCGATTACCTCACTGATGAGCAAAGGGCCATCATCACCGCAGGTTTTGAACATGCGGTAATCACCGCCGTGGCGGGCAGTGGAAAAACGTCCACTCTGGCCTGGCGCATCCGCTATCTGCTGGAACAGGGGCATGATCCGAACCGTATGCTGGTGTTGATGTTCAACCGCGCTGCGCGGGTGGACTTCGAACACAAACTTCAGGACGTAACACGTAATCTGGGCCTGGCGACACCTGAAATTCGCACCTACCACGCCATGGGGTTACGGCTTTACAAACGGTTCGTGCGGGAGGGTTTCCTGCCCGGGTTTTCCGACAAGATCCTCACCGACCAGGAAATCAGCTATCAGGCCTGGCAGCTTACGCGGCGATTGGCGCCCGAGGACCTGGCCGACGAGATCCGCCGCAACAAGAAAGACTTTGTCGAAACCGCCGTTAACTTCATCGACCTGGTGAAAACCACCCTGTCCCCGGTGGACATCGTCTTTGAGGAACTGGGCTATTCCGACAAGCACCGCTACCTGATCGACCTGTTCCACAGTTTCGAACAGTGGCGCAAATCCCAGAGCCGCATCAGCTACGCCGACATGCTCTACGAACCGGTGATGGCCATTCACCAGAACCCGCCCTTACAGCGCCTGGTCGGCAACAAAATGGACCTGGTACTGGTGGATGAGTATCAGGACACCAACGAAATCCAGCATCTACTGCTCAGATACGTGGCCGGTGACCGGGCACGGGTGACTGTCGTGGGCGATCCGGATCAGACGATTTACGAGTTCCGGGGCGCCAGACCCGATTTCATACTCAGGCGTTTCAGCGAAGAGTTTGAAAGCCCACTGGAGCAGACCCTGAGCTATACCTTTCGGTACGGCCATCAGGTGGCTCTGCTGGCCAATCACCTGATCTGTCACAACACCGGTCGCAAGGATGTGCTCTGCCATTCCCATCCAACCACACCTGAGACCGGCATCACCCTGCACCAGCAGGAAAACGACAGTGATCTCGTCCTGAAACTACTGCAACCCATGGACGACGAAGCGCTCGCCAACACGGCGATCCTGTTCAGGGTGTGGAGCCAGAGTGTTCCTATCGAATTGAAATTGCTCGCGCGACAAGTGCCCTACCGCATCGACGCCGGGAAGGGAGCCCTGTTCAGTCGCGAGGTTCAGGCCATCACCAGCCTGTTGATGGTGGTGTCGGGCCGGATTCGCAATCTGCCTGATGAAGACCGGCTTGATATTGCCCGGCAATTGCTGCGCTTCCCCCATGTGGGCCTCAAGGAGCCCGAGCTCGAACAGCTGGCACGCTTTCTGGCTGGGTTCGGCGAGGGCTGGCACGAGCGGCTGCTGGCCATGGACTTTGACGCACTGGCCCCCATGGCGGCCAAAAAGCTCCGCAAGCTGGGGGAAACACTGGCACAGCTGGAGCGCTTCAAAGGCTCAGTGGCAGACCTGATATCCCGCTACGCGGAGGAAACCGAACTCTACGAGGGCATTCGCAGCCTGGCACTGACCCATGAAACCGCGGACGAACGCATCGAGACCATCCGGGGCTTCCGGCTGTACCTCTCGGGACTCGATGTCAGCATTGACGGCGCGCTGGAACACCTCAAGGCTCTGAAGAAACAGGCGGGTGAAAATCGCCATGGCGGCGCCTTGCTCTCCACCATCCACCGCACCAAGGGCCTGGAATGGTCGACCGTTATACTGCCGGGACTGCAGGAGAAGTACCTGCCCTACAGCCCCCGAGCCCAGGACGACCCCAAGGCCTTCCTGGAAAGTGAACGCCGCCTGCTCTATGTGGCCATGACCCGAACCCGGGAGCAACTACACCTGATCACCCGGCCATTCGGAGAAAAAAGACACCTTGACGGCGACCAGGGCCCAAGCCGGTTTGTCGATGAGTTGTGCTTTCCACTGTCCCAAGAGTTTGGCCAGTGGCTGGACGGGCGTTCCTGCGACAGCGCTGACGCACTGACAGCCACCGTACCACTGACGTCGACCGGTCTTCGCTATGCGCACCTTCAAGGCGTCACATTGCAGACAAGTACGGAAGCAACGGCCGAGGAGACGACACCGCTCTGGGCAAGAAACCGTCTCAGCCATGCCATCTTCGGGCCGGGCTCAGTGACGGGGGAGGACGAACGGTCCTTCGAAGTCGCTTTCGACAACGGTGACACCCTGAATTTCAGCAAGAAAAGTGCCCACCTGTATTTTACCGCCATGTCATCAAGGGCCTGAGTACAATTGCGGACGTAACACTGGCCCTCTTTTTTTGTTTTTTTGAATCCCCTGACTTAAATTTCACGTAAGTACGCTGCAGCAATGCTTTATGCGAAAGTACGACATGAGTACTTTTTACAACGATAATTGAACAGGAGGTTCTGCATGAATATCATGCGCCCACTGGCCATTGCGGCCCTGACGACATCCCTTGCGACCCCCGCACTCGCCGAACGCGAGCAAACCATTTACCTGAACCCGTTTGCCGGCTTCCAGCTGTTTGACGACAAGCGCGACCTCAGTGAAACCGGCACCCTGGGCATTGGCGCGGAATTTCGCTTCCACCCCAACTGGGCCGTGGAAGGCGTCTATTCCAAGGCGGATGCCGATCGGAAGTACGTCAATGGCAGTAGCGACTTTGAAGAATATCGACTGGACGGCCTCTATTACTTTGCCGGCCAGGATGAAGCCTGGAATCCGTATGTCTCGGCCGGTGCCGGCCACGCGGACTTCGGCGACGATGTGCTGAGCTACCAGACAGCAGGTTCCAATCACGACGAAACCCGCGTCAACGTCGGGGCGGGCTTCCGTTACAACGTCAGTGACAGCGTTTCCATTCGCGCGGACCTGCGCGAGTTCCATGGCATTGACGAAAGCACCTTCGATACCCAGGCAACCCTTGGCCTGAGCTTTGCCTTCTCTCGCACCGTCGCGGACTCAAAGCCCTCACCACGCAAAGCCGCAGACAGCGACAACGATGGCGTGCCGGACAACCGCGATCAGTGCGCCGGAACACCTGCAGGTGTGAACGTTGACAGCAATGGCTGTGAGCGTGACAACGACGGTGACGGTGTCGCCAACAGCATGGACCAGTGCCCCAACACACCGGCGGGCGCCAGCGTCAACAGCCGTGGTTGTGAACTGGACAGCGACAACGATGGCGTGGTGAACAGCGCGGACCAGTGCCCCGGTACGACTGCAGGCGCAGACGTGGATGCCATGGGTTGTGAAGGCGTGACAGAAACCGTCGAAACCATCGAGCTGAACGTACAGTTCCCGACCAACAGTTCGGTGATCGGCAATGCCTTCGACAATGAAATTCGCCGCGTCGCCAATTTCATGCTCGAGTATCCGGAAACCAACGTGGAAATCGCCGGTCACAGTGACAGCATTGGCGAGGCGGAATACAACCGCTTCCTGTCCCAGCGCCGTGCCGAGGCAGTTGCCACCCGGCTGACCGATGCCCTGGGCATCAGTGAGGACCGTGTGAATGCCGTTGGTTACGGTGAGTCCGAGCCGGTTGCCAGTAACGAGACCGCTGCTGGCCGCGCGGAGAACCGTCGGGTTGAGGCTCGCATTCAGGTTCGCCGTTAAGCGTCGACGTTGATCCTGTACAGACATACTGTGCAGATCAGCTCAACGAAAAGGCGCCTTCGGGCGCCTCAGATTGCTGACAAACCCT
>NZ_DFMB01000010.1:0-9120 GCF_002375325.1 Marinobacter sp. UBA3604 | reverse complement strand
CTAACCCGCGATGAACCTTTTTTATTGCTGTGAAAAACTCAGTTCCAGACCGCCAGTTGCTCTCCGCGCTGATCCAGCCGCCACCATTTCTCATCCTCCACGGGCTCCCCTTCTTTCCAGTCACCGGGGCTGCAGCGAATCTCGGTATCCATGGCGCGCCAGGCACTCCGGGCGCAATCGAGGTCGGACACCCAGGGCAGATCCTCACCCTCCAGGATCACAGAGGTGTATCGCTTGCCACCTGCACCGGGGTACAGATTAATGCGGACTCTATGCGCCCGATAATGAGCTGATCCTTTCACCGCCCTGTCACCCAGCGCGTCATCCCTGAGCTCAATGTCGTCCAGATGACTGGCAAGCCAGCTCGATACCGCTGACGACTCCAAGTCACGAATGTAGATTTCGAGATCCCGCACCTTCTGTTTCTCCTGCCGGTTGATCACAATGGACCACATAGTGAACCGGCCCGGGGCGGGCTGCAACCCAGCGTTCGAGTTCATGGCGAAGGTCATCCATTTTCAGGGTCCTGAGCGTACCCTCTGCTTTTCGCTCATGCCACGCCACCTCCGCCGCCGCACGCTCAACGGCCAGGCTTTCAAGGGATCGCTCCAGTGCCTCTGTCGGTTGTTGCCTGGCCATTGCCACCAGTGACTGTCGCCGCAGCGTATCGGTCCTGCCAGCGAGCGCCATACCCTCAATAGGGCCTCGTTCGGCAAACAGGTTCAATCGGGCGGCTGCGCGCTCCACCCACTGGATCATACCGCCAGGAGACCCGACCAGCCGACTCCGGCTTGAGGCGGCATAGCGGATAAGCGCCTGGGACAACTCTATGTTCCAGCGCTTTTCAATCGCTGGTTGATGAGCCGTCAGGATGGCAACCTTCTGGCCAGTACTCGTGCCGGGCATGTCAAAGATATCGAAATCCCGCCCCAGGCAACGCTCCAATTGCCCAACGGCAGCCTCTGCTTCCGGTGAGTCTGGCCCCAGCATGACCACGGGGCCCGGATATCCGGTAACCAGACTGCGGGCCACGCTGAGCTCGGGCGCCATCATTGCAGCCAGGTCCACCGGAGAAACGTTATCCAGAACCAGCGCGGGATAATCCTTGCAGTGGATGCCTTTGGACGGAATGGCGGGATTCTCGCTGGCCATGATTTCCGCCTCATTGCGAAGGTCCAACCTTATAAAACCACAATACAGGAACGGCAATAGTGCCTGTAGCCAACTGGTTTTACCGGTACCCCTTGCCCCTCTCACCCACACCAGCGCTCTTGGAACCGAGACCAGGGTAATCGATACATCTTCCGCCAGCTCCAGCCAGTCCAGGTCGGTAATCACAACGGGCGTATCGCCTTTGTCGGAGGTTTCGGCGACTTGCTGCTGTTCGTCCGCAGCGGGCCACCGGTCGACCAGTTCCAACACCGCAACGTAGGCTTTCTCCTGCAGGCGTTCGGCGTTACGAGTCAGCACCGACAACAGGATGGGCCAGTCCAGCCAGGGGGCATTGCTCAGTTCGCGGGCAGAAGAAAACCAGTACATGAGCTGTGAGGACAACTGGCCCTCTCCGCCCACTTCGGTCACGATGGGTTGCTCACATTGGATAGTGCGGGTCAGTTCGTCAAGATCAACACTGCGGCTGCGCAGGAATCCGCAGATGGCAGGTTCACCATCCAGCAGCGCCAACAGGAAATCCTCAACGGTGATGGCATAACCACCTCGCTGGGCAACGCTGTCACGTGCCCGTTGCAGTGCGGTTTGACAGAGGGGGCTCAGGCATCCTTGCCAGTCTTCCATTCACTTCTCCTTGTGTTGTCGGGCATCATCCTGATGCCGTTTCATGTAGATCAATCAGACCCGGTTGTAGGTGTCCTCGAAACGCACAATGTCGTCTTCACCCAGGTAGCTACCCGTCTGCACTTCAATCAGTTCCAGGGGAATAACGCCAGGGTTGGTCAGCCGGTGGGTCACACCCAACGGAATGTAGGTGGACTGGTCCTCGGTCAGCAACAACACATCGTCGCCGCGGTTGACCGTGGCCGTTCCCTTCACCACCACCCAGTGCTCGGCACGATGATGATGTTTCTGCAGCGACAGCGACGCGCCCGGCTTAACCGTAATGCGCTTGACCTGGAAACGTTCCCCCATGGCGATACCTTCATAGGTACCCCAGGGGCGGTGGACCTTCTTATGGAAGCGGTGTTCATGGCGGCCCTGAGCCTTGACCTGGGCAACCAGCTTCTTCACATCCTGAACCCGACCACGATCGGCCACCAATACCACATCATCCGTTTCAACGATAACGTGATCCGTAATACCCAGCGCCGCAATCAGACGGCCCTCTGAGTGAATGTAGGAGCCGGAAACGTCTTCGGTAATCACATCTCCCCGGCACACGTTGTTGTTCTCATCGTGGGGCTGGATATCCCAAAGCGCGGACCAGGAGCCTACATCCGACCACCCGGCATCCAGGGGCACCACCACCGCATCGTGAGTCTTTTCCATCACCGCATAGTCGATGGAATCATCCGGGCAAGCCCTGAAGTTCTCGGCACCCACGCGAGTGAAATCCATGTCAGCGTTGCGCTCCTTCCAGGCAGCTCGGCAGGCTTTCATCATCTCGGGCTGCTGGCTTTCCAGTTCTTCAAGGTAGCGATCAGCGCGAAACAGGAACATGCCGCTGTTCCAGAAATAATCACCCTCTTTCAGATACTGGCGGGCGGTGTCTTCGTCCGGTTTTTCCACAAAGGCCGCTACATCGTTGTACCCTTCGTGGGCCGCGCCGGCCTTGATGTAGCCGTAGCCTGTGTGAGGCGCGCTGGGCACAATACCGAAGGTAACCAGTTTGCCGGAACGGGCGGCTTCAGCGCCCTGACTCACCGCCTGGCGGAATACATCCTGATTCTTCAATACGTGGTCAGAAGGCATCACCAGAAGCAACTCTTCCAAGTTTTCTTCCGCAGCCGCGAGGGCCGCGAGGGCAATGGCCGGGGCCGTATTGCGACCGACCGGCTCGAGGATGATCCCGGCGGTACGCTCCGGTGCCTGAGCCTGCAAATGGGCGGCGACCACAAACCGGTGCTCTTCATTGGTGATGGCCAACACCCGGGCTTTGTCATCCAGTGCCAAGCCACGATCGATCGTTTCCGCCAGTAGGGAATCGTCAGTCACCACCGGTAGAAACTGCTTGGGATAGGCTTCACGGGACAACGGCCAGAGACGGGTGCCGGAACCACCAGAAAGAATCACTGCAAGCATGGGTCGTCCTTGTCTTGAATTTTCACGAATTTTACCTCAAAAACCGCCAACCTGTCCTGCCAGTGACGATTAAACCGGCTCTAACGTGCAAACCTTCACACCTTCTTACCAGGCGCCGGCTTACCAGGTGCCGGTGTTTTCCATACTGGCCCAGGGCTCCTTCGCCGGTAGTGACTCGCCCTTCTGGAGCAGTTCAATGGAAATGCCGTCCGGCGACCGGATAAACGCCATGCGGCCGTCGCGCGGGGGTCGATTGATGGTAACGCCGTTGGCCTGAAGGTGACTACATAATGCATAGATGTCGTCCACCCGATACGCCAGATGCCCGAAATTGCGACCACCAGTGTATTCTTCCGGGTCCCAGTTATAGGTGAGTTCTATCATTGGAGCCCGCTCTTCCCTGGCCCGCGCTTCATCCTCGGCAGCCGCAAGGAAAACCAGCGTAAAGCGCCCCTTTTCACTGCTCTTGCGACTGATTTCCACCATGCCCAGTAGCTCGCAGAAAAAGTGCAGGGTTTCTTCCAGGTTGCTGACCCGGATCATTGTGTGAAGGTACTGCATATCGCCTCTCCTGATGTGTTGCCCCGAGGCCTATGACGGGGACTGATCAAATCAATGGTTTAGGGTATCCTGCCAGAATGAATCGACGCCCTGAAACCACAGCCCATCTCCAATACCGAGTTCCAGCCGTGCGCCACTTGGCGTGGATGTGTCATGCTCCCCAGCTTATCAGTTCTCCCATGGGTTTTGCCCCGGAAACTTACCTGCCGGATGATGCTGAAGAGCGCCTGAAGGTATGGGACAGTGCGCCCGAACTTGGCCCGGAGGTACTCACGGAACCACCGGCGCGACGGCTTGGGCACTATTTCGAGCGCCTGTACGAATGCCTGATGCAGGACCTCCTGGGCTGGGAGGTTATGCTCAAGAACCAGCCGGTCCGCAGCAACGGCATTACACTGGGCGAACTCGATTTCCTGGTCCGCAACCCTGCCGATAACGTGGTCGAACACCACGAAATTGCCGTGAAGTTTTACCTCGGCCATCAGGATGACGGTCAGGCGAGGCCACTCTGGTACGGGCCTAATACTCGGGACCGTCTGGATCTCAAAACCCAACGTCTGACCGACCACCAGAGCCAACTCACAGCAAGACCCGAGACCCGCAACCTTCTGGCGTCTCTGGACATCCAAACACCCGTTCGTCCACGAATTTTCATGCCGGGGTATCTGTTCTATCCCCTGGATACGCCCCTATCGCCACCGGAGTGCATCCCGGTGGGACACCTGCGTGGTGACTGGCTCTATATCAGCGATCTGGACGAAATGAATGCGACGGGAAACCTAACGGCCGCCGACGGGAAACGATGGATTCCGCTGGTTAAACCTCACTGGCTCGGCCCCTGGCGCCAACAAGAGACCCCCGATCCACAGAGCACCGAAGACGCATTGGCCGTCGTTCGATCGGCCGGTGTCCCCCGCCTGTTTGCAGTGCTGGAGCGGTCGCCAGAGGACGGTTACTGGAGTGAGACCTCCCGGGTGTTTGTGGTTCCGAGTACCTGGCCTGGAGTGCCTGATCAGCGCTGAACTGCCGTTGGCTATATCGTCTCCAGTTCCACACGATTCCTGCCGCCCTCCTTGCTGCGATAGAGTGCTCGATCCGCACGACTGATGGCGGAATTCAGGTTGTCGCCCGGGCGCAACTCACTGACGCCTGCACTGATGGTCAGATCGATGGGTTCGCCGGTCGTCGCCAGCCAGTCATGGGCCAGAAGCGCCTTGCGCATACGCTCCGCACTGGCCTGGGCGCTATCCAGGCCAGTATCTGGAAGCACCGCGAGAAACTCCTCACCACCCCAGCGGGAGATCAAGTCCTGAGTACGCAACTGGGCCTTGATAAGGTTGGCGACTTCAATCAATACCCGATCACCAACCTCATGTCCGTGCCGGTCATTGATGGCCTTGAAGTGATCAATATCAAGCACCAGGAACGCAACCGGGCGCCCTGTCCTCTGGAAGCGCGCCAGTTCCTTTTCCGCAAGCTCGGTCATTTGGCGCCGGTTGAATAGGGCGGTCAAAGAATCGGTTGTCGCCATCCGCCGCAGTTTTCGGTTTGCCGTGGTCACCATGGTGAGGTAGAAAAACGACAGGTAACTGAACATGGCGAACACCACACTCAGGTTAAACAGATAAACCGCGAGCAAGGCGCCAGGGGCAATGGGCTGTAGCGGCTCGATAACCCACATCACCAGATAAAGAGTGATGTAATAGCTCCACAGCGCCACCAGAAAGATCACCGCCGTTCGCAACGCCATGCTAACGAACAGCGCCGGAATGAACATCAGCAGGAAATAGTGAAAGCCGCTCTCCCAGCCGATAAGCAAAACGCCCAACCCAGCGTGGATAATCACTTCCGCCCAGATCAAGCTCATGGCCAAGCCATTCTGCTTCCTGGCCAATGCCCGGTAGGCCACCACGTACATGGTGACGCTTACCACGTTCACCCACGCCAATATCGGTGAACCGAGAAGATGGAAAAGAAAGAAGAACGCCACATCAACCGTGGCGGCAATCTGGCAACAGCGCTTGGCCACCTGCCAGAATTGCGGACGACGCTCCCTGATGGGTTCCCTGGCAGACATGGGTTTGGGCCGACTCATAAACAGTGATTTCCAAAACGGTTATCTTCAGGTTACCCCGAAAATTACCAGCCTGCTCACCACAAACGTTAAATACTGAAAATCTTTGAAACACCCGTACGAAGCGTGAAGCTCATGCAACCAGAACCCTGTTTCAGTAACCCGTTTGTGGCAGAATATTCCCCATCAACAACGAGATGATGGATCACTAGCATGGACGACCACAGCCAGTTCCGGCTGCTTTCAGAGCGACGCTTTCTGCCGTTCTTCCTGACCCAGTTCTCAGGCGCCTTTAACGACAACCTGTTCCGCAACATCCTGCTGTTGCTGATTACTTACACGGCTGGTGGCCTGCTGGGCCTGCCCATTGATGTGGTGGTCAACATCGCGGCGTTGCTGTTTATCCTGCCCTTTTTCCTGTTTTCAGGTATCGCTGGCCAACTGGCGGACAAGTATGAAAAGTCCCGTGTGATTCGCTGGGTAAAACTCGCGGAGATCGCCATTATGGCGCTGGCCGCCGCCGGGCTCTGGGTCGGCTGGTACGAATCGCTGCTACTGTTATTGTTCCTGATGGGCGTGCAATCCACCTTCTTCGGCCCGGTGAAGTACGCCATCCTGCCCCAGGTGCTTCGGGACGACGAACTGGTGGGCGGAAACGCGCTGGTGGAAATGGGTACCTTCGTGGCTATTCTTGTGGGCACACTCGCCGCTGGCCTGCTTATGGGCAGCGACCAACCGGAGAAACTCGCAGCAATCGGGGTCCTCGCCCTGGCCGTCATCGGCTACCTGGCAGCGCGGCAAGTCCCGGTGACCGGCACCACCAATCCCGACATGACCATACGCCTGAACCCACTGCGGGAAACCTGGCATCTGATGCGCCTGGCCGCGGAAAACCACTCGGTGTTGCTGTGCATCATGGCGATTTCCTGGTTCTGGTTCCTCGGCGCCGCCTACCTCACCCAGTTCCCCAGCTTTGCCCAGACCGACCTTATGGGTGATGAAACCGTGGTCACCCTGCTGCTGGCCATCTTCACCATCGGCATTGCGTTAGGCTCTGTCGCCTGCGAACGGCTTTCCGGCCATCGGATAGAACTGGGTATTGTGCCCATTGGCTCCCTGGGCATCAGCCTGTTCGGGCTCGACCTCTACTTCAACATGCCCGCCAACCCGGTACCAACCGACTGGTGGATGATGATCAGCGACAGCCAGCACCGGCAAGTGGCCATCGATCTGCTGGGGATCGGCTTTTTTGGTGGCCTGTTTATCGTGCCCCTTTACGCATTTGTGCAACGGGAAACCCCGGAGGAACGGCGCGCCCGTGTTATTGCGGCACTGAACGTGTTCAACGCCCTGTTCATGGTGGTCAGCGCCATCATGGGCGTAATGATGCTGGGCGTGATCGGCCTCAGCATCCCCGAGTTCTTCCTGGTACTGGCCATCATGAACCTGATTGTGGCGGGCTTTGTGTACCAGCAGGTGCCCGAATTCGCCCTTCGGTTTATTGTCTGGGTGCTTTCCCACACTATTTACCGGGTACACCACGAAGGCCTGAATCGCATTCCCGAGGAAGGACCGGCACTGCTGGTCTGCAACCACGTCACCTACATGGACGCCCTCGTGATTGCCGGCGCGATCAGGCGGCCTGTCCGATTCGTGATGGACTACCAGATCTTTAAAACGCCGGTACTCGGCGCGATTTTCAAGCTTGCCAAAACCATTCCCATTGGCTCCCGCAATCGGGTACCGGAGATCTACGACGCCGCCTTCGAGCGCATTGACGAAGAACTGGACGCCGGCCATGTCGTCTGCATCTTTCCCGAGGGCCGCCTGACCTCCGACGGTGAGGTAGCCACCTTCCGCGGCGGCGTGGATATTATCCTGGAGCGACGCCCGGTACCGGTGGTTCCCATGGCCCTGCGAGGCCTGTGGGGCAGCTTCTTCAGCCACTGCGGCGGGCCTGCGTTGAAACATCTTCCCAAGCGCTTCTGGTCGCGGATTGAACTCATTGCCGGTGAGCCGGTAACCGCGCAGGAGGCCAATGCGGAAATGCTGGAAGAAAAGGTCAAAGCCCTGAGGGGCAATCACCGCTAGGCATCCCCAAAACCGACTGGTTGTAATGATCTGAGCGACTGCTACTCTTTGACTATCATCAACTTTTAGTGCGACCGATCGATGGCGGTGTTGTGAACCACCCCCGCCATCCGGCCAGCACCTGCTTTGGTGGATGGACAGATGTTTAAGCAGGGATCGCCCAAATACGATCGACGACTCATTCGGTTGATCAGGCAGCTATTGAGTCACCTCTACACTACCCTTACCAGTGCGCTGATGGCCTGTGCCCTCGCCTTGCCGCTTCAAGCCAACGAAGCGGCTCCGACCATCAGGCTCACCAATGGGCACTGGCCTCCCTACATGGAAAACACACCACCTCATTACGGGGTCATTTCCCAAATCGTCACCCTAGCCTTCGCCAAGAAAGACATTCCCGTATCCTATGGCTTTTTCCCTTGGTCCCGCGCTCGCCTTCTGGCGGAAAAAGGCCGGTGGGACGGTTCAGTCGCCTGGACCTGCCGAAAGAAATTACTAAAGCATTTCCACTTCAGCGACCCTATCGTCGCCCATAACTACGCCCTGTTTCATCGCACCAGCATGGATTTCGACTGGGAAGACGTAAAAGACCTGGAAAGCTATCGCATAGGGCTGACCCAGGACTACAACTACGGCGAGGAATTCGAGGAAGCCGTCGCCGCCGGCACCATCAGTGCCGATGTCACCACCTCCGACGAATCCAACTTCCGTAAACTTGCGGCCGGCCGAATCGACCTGTTCCCGATGGAGCCCGCCGTGGGCATGGGTATGCTGAAAGAGCTCGGCCTCAGCGACAAAATCACCTTCCACACCACACCGCTGCAATCGGATTACTTGTACCTGACCCTGTCCAAACTGGTGCCAGAAAGTGAACGGTATCTGGAGAAATTCAACGAAGGGCTCAGTGAGTTGCGGGCGTCTGGCAGGCTGGAGGAGTTGATTACAACCTCACTGCCGGATTTGCCGGCTCGGTATCTGGTGGTGGAGGATGAGGTTCAGTGTGTGGAGTGAGGTCGACTACAATGCCTTTCCAGATTGGTCGAACACGAACGATCGTTCACAAGCCGGTACAGAATTTTCTGATAGAGCCTGTAAACCAAATTGTGTAATTGCCCACGACTGAGTAATCTTTTCAAAAGGAT